>CAZTDB010000112.1:0-7100 GCA_964612385.1 uncultured Ignavibacteriaceae bacterium | reverse complement strand
GGAGTTGAAAAAAGTATCGACCGTAACTTTAACAAACTCAATCGTTTCGGATAAAGAAGGCTTACCGAACTTTCTGGTTAGTTTCGATATGAATGTTGAAGTTTATTACGCTACAAACAATCGCTTTGCCACTTCGGATTTTGTTGAACACGATTTGGCTGCAAGACCTCCTTATGATGCGTTCTATCCCTTGATTAGAACTGAAATACCGCCAAATATAGAAGGACTATTAGATGTTCAAGGCGCCAAACTTCTTGCATTAATTCCGGAAGGAGCATTCCTGGCTGATACGAGGGGGCAAACATTTTTGCTTTGGGAGGGTGAGCAAGTATATCTGGGTTATCTAACCAAGATCGATTATGACAATAACAGAGTTAGTTTTATACTTAACAAAGGCGGAATAATCGAAAAGACTGATCTGTTCCTTGAAAAAGAAGTAACAAAAAAGAATTGATAACGGAGAGAAAAAATGAAAAACTATTTAATCCTATTATTAATAGCCGCTTGCCTTAGCGCTGACGCTTTCTCTCAGCAGTATCTTGAAAAGCAATTTAAGGGTTATACTAGCCCGGAAGAGTTGGTTACACTATCTGCTACACTCCCCTTTAACCAGGCGATAGAACTACTCAGCAAAGTAAGTGAAAACACTAAAGGCAAAAGAATTGTATCAACCGCCGAAATCACTACACCGATAGGCTTGGAATTAACAAACATGCCTTATGATAAAGCGTTGGTTGTATTGGTTCAAATGGCGGGGCTTACCTTTGTAGAGAAGGAAGATGTTATTATAGTTAAACGGAAAGATGAACCTATAAAAGAAGAACGAACAAAAGAAACTTATGCCTCTATAGATACCAGAGAAGTAAATATTTCTGCAGTCTTCTTCGAAATGGATGTAGCCGAATCCAGACAGCGTGGAATTGACTGGAAATTTTTACTGTCAAGAAGAGGATTAGACCTTGGCGGTACTATGGGGCTTACATATCAGCAGCAGCAACAGCAGCAATCAACCGGCGGGACTACTCAACAGCAGCAGCAATCGACCGGGGAATTTCAATTTGAAACTAAAACTGATTTTAATGTCGGTGGATTTTTTGGTGAAGCTACTGCTTTATTCAAATTTTTTGAACAAGAGCAGTTAGGTGAAATTATTGCCAGCCCGAACGTAACCACACGCGATCGTGTTCAAGCAAATCTTCAGGTCGGACAGGATTTTTCAATTAAGCAGAGAGATTTTGCAGGCAATATTATCGAGCAATTTTTCTCAACCGGTTCTATTATAAGAGTTACTCCTTATATATATAACGAGGACGGAATTAATTATATCTTGTTAAATATCAATGTGGAAAGAAGTTCGGTGCTTCCCGACCCTGACAGAACGCTTATAAATAAAACCGAAGCAAGCACACAGGTAATCATGCTCGATGGCGAGGAAACAGTTATCGGCGGTTTCTTTACAAATGAAGAGACGAAGATAAGAACCGGTGTGCCTTTCTTAAAAGACTTACCGTGGTGGGTTTTGGGTTTACGCTACATTTTTGGTAGCGATGAAACAATTGTTAGCAAAAAAGAATTAGTTATCTTAATTAAGGCGGAACTGGTACCTACTTTAAAAGAAAGATTAGCCGGCAGCAAATCTGTTTCACCCATAAGGGAGGAAATCGAACGGCAGAGGCAGAAGATTAAGTACTACCAGTTTAATCAACAAACAAAAACTGATTAGCAGGGAAAAATGGAATCAATATTAATAGTAGATGACGATTTAAACCTTTGTACTGTTCTAAAAGAAGAGCTTATAGAGGTGGGTTACGATGCTGCATACGTTAATAACGGTGATGCCGCATTTGAGTTTCTTGAAAAAAAACCTGTTGATTTGATCCTGTTAGACCTGAAAATGCCCGGGAAAGATGGATTTCAGGTTTTACAAGAACTTGGCGAAAAGAAAATCTCCACAAAAGTTATTGTGCTTACGGCTTATGCCGACGTAAAAAGCGCTATTGATTCGGCAAAGCTCGGGGCTACGGATTTCATCAGTAAGCCTTACGATTTCGATGAGCTGCTGATAACTATTCGGAAAGTTTTACAGCGGGACGAATAAACCTTATGAAAATCAGCTATAGAATATTATTCATTAACTTTGTAATTGTTGTCTTGATATTAGGCAGCTCCGCTTTAGCTTTCTATTCAATACTGTATAACGTGCTTTCCTCACAGCAAACAAGATACCTGCTTAATTCCGCCAATAATTTTATTTATGTATACCGCGAAACCGTTCAGGATGTAGAAGATGATTTTGTGTTCATTACCAAAAACGGTGTTAACAACATTTTTAATCAGCAGCAGTTAAGAGAAAAAGATATTGACTTTGTTTTCGAGACGGATCCTCTTACTTCAAACATCAAACGGAAACTGAACAAAGAATTCGTTTCTTTACCCAATAAGGATTTTAACATTAATAATTTCCTTGAATACAATCCTCATGCGTTTGTAAAAAAACATGAAACGGAAAACGGGGGAATTTATTATTACGGCAAAATATTTACAGGCTCGTTTCTTAACGATGTGTCAAAAAAAGTTTCTGCTGAAATCGCTTTAGTATGGAACGATGGCCCGGTAGAATTTTCGAACGCATCGATAAATCAAAAATATTTTTTCGCTTTGGACAAAGCTTATAAAGAGCTTTCGAAACGCAGCAATTTTGATGTGCACAGCGAAGAAGCAGAAACCGCAGACATAATTGCCACAGTATATAAACCAGCCGTAGGTGTGCTTGAACTTAATAATTTGGAATTTTTAATTTTTACTCCGCTTAGTGAAGCTGCCGACCTGCGTTCAAATTTGAAAGATATTTTAGCAATTATTGGTTCGGCAGGCGTTGTGCTTTCACTTATTTTCACATTCGTTTTTACAGATAAAATACGCAAACAGATAACGGACTTAAACGAAGCAACTAAAGTAACTAAAGATGGTAATTTTAAAAACAAAATTGTAGTTAAAAGCAAAGACGAAATAGGTGAGCTTGCAGGTGCCTTTAACGTGATGCTTAACGAATTAGAAAAAAATCAAAGAGCAAAGAATGAATACTCGGAGTTTATTACACTAATTAATAAAAATCCCACTCTTTTAGAAATTTCAGAAGCCGCTCTTAAAAAAATAATTAATACTGCACGGTTCAACATCGGGGTGCTGTATCTTGTGGAAAAAGAAAAAATATCCGTTTTAAGCATGTACGGATTCAAAAAGGATGAAGGTCTTCTAAATAAAGAGAACGGAATATTCGATATAGTAATAAAAAACCGGGAAATGATTGAAGTAAACTCAGCCAAAGAGCTGCCGATCGTTTCCGCTGGTTTAATATCTGTACAGATAAAACACTTGTTGGTAATACCTGTTGTTTATAATAAAAAAGTAATAGCTCTTCTTGAATTAGGTGCCGTTGAGGAACCTTCACTCGAAGCGAAAGAATATTTATCTAAGATTCAAGAGCAGCTTGCAATCGGATTAACTAATGCTCTGGCATTTGTTCAGCTCGAAAATTTAGTTGCGGAATTGAAACAGCTAAATGAAGATTACCAAAAACAGAATGTGCAAATCCGGAAACAAAACGAAACGCTTATTGATTTGCACAAGGAGTTAAAGGAAAAAGCGGAAGAGCTTGAAGTCCAAAAAAACCGTGCTGAAGAAGCAACTAAAGTTAAATCTCAGTTCCTTGCAAGCATGTCGCATGAATTACGCACACCGATGAATTCCATACTCGGCTTAACAGAATTGATTTTAGAGCAGTCGTCGCTTAAAGGAAAGAACAGGGAAAGACTTGAGGTTGTATTTAAAAGCGGTAAAAGGCTGATGAATTTAATAAACGATATACTTGATCTTTCAAAGATAGAAGCCGGGAAGATGGAGGTTAATAATGAAAATGTCCTACTTGACGAGCTGATACACGAAGTCGAAACATCAATCAGTCCGTTGGTTGAAAACAAAGGGCTTCTTTACAAAACAGTAAGGAACACAAACACACGGATAATTATTAATACAGACCGCGGAAAGGTTACGCAGGTACTAATCAACCTTTTAGGCAATGCCATTAAATTTACCGATGAAGGGGCTGTTGAACTTCATATTCATTCGGTTGACAATCAACATTTGGTATTCGATGTGGTTGATACCGGAATAGGAATTTCGGAAGAGAATCAAAAACTTGTATTTGAGGAATTTAGACAGGTAGACGGAACAATTACTCGTAAATACAGCGGGACAGGTTTAGGTTTAACAATCAGCAAAAAAATCGCGGACTTGTTGCAGGGTTCTCTTGCGGTTAAAAGCACGCCTGGTAAAGGCTCAACCTTTACATTTAGCATACCGATAAAGTTTGTTGAAGCGGAAGAAGAGAAACCACTCACCGTTACCGAAGAACCCAAAGTTAATGTTGAAACATTAATAAAGAACAGAATGAACCCGATACTTGTTATCGATGACGATGCAGAAGTACGTTATACCATAGGACAGTACTTGATTTCTAAGGGTTATGAAGTTGCTTATGCGTCCGACGGCGAGAAAGGGATAGAAGAAGCAATAAAACTCCAGCCTTTCGCAATAACGCTCGATGCAATGCTTCCGAACAACTCCGGCTGGAATATATTAAGAAGACTTAAGGAACATCCGGCGACAAAGGATATACCTATTATATTAATTTCGATAATGGGTGACAAAAACATTGGATACGGTTTGGGCGCTTTCGAATACTTTGTTAAGCCAATATCCGCCGAGCAGCTCCTCTCTGCATTTTCGAAGCTGGAAAGCCTGGCAAAAAAACCGATTGAAAAAATTGCTCTTGTAGATGACGATGAGATGGAATTTGAAAAATTTAAGCGCGAATTCAAAAATGAAAAAGTAAGAATCGATTACATTCAAGATAGCGAGCTCGCTTTTTCGCGTATTCTGGAAACTCAGCCCGATTTAATAATACTCGATCTAATAATGCCGAAGGTTGACGGAATTTCACTTACGTATAAACTTAAATCGAACAGAGACACAAAACATATTCCTATAATTATCAGTACAGCAAAAGATATTACCGAAGACGAAAAAAGTTCGCTTCAAAATATTGTAGAACAAATTACGGTCAAATCTAAAGGGCACCCTCTCGATGTATTAAAAATCGTGAGAGACAGGCTTAAGATGCACGAACTTAACAGTACTGCCGCAAGACCGGTAAAACTTCCCGAAGAGAATAATATTGAGACAGAAGAATTAATTAATGAAAGCAGTGAATCTGAAGAAGTTAAAGATACCCACGGGACAGTACTTATAGTTGATGACGATTCCGATACTCTGTTTACAATAAACGAAATAGTTCAAGCGTGTGAGTGCAAGACAATTTTAGCCTCCAGCGGTACGGAGAGCTTGCGAGCCCTCGAAAAAACTGTTCCCGACTTAATTCTGCTTGATATTATGATGCCCGGCATGGACGGATTTCAAACATTAAAAAAAATTAAAGAAAACAAACGCTGGGCAACAATACCAGTTTTTGCCGTTACTGCTAAAGCAATGCTTGAAGACAAAGAAGTAATTTTAAGACATGGCTTTGACGATTATATTCCTAAACCTGTAAACGCTGGAATTATGGCATTTAAGATTGAAAAATTATTTTCAAAACAAGGAATTACATAATGAAAAAAATTTTAGTAATTGACGACTTACCCGAGAATGTATTCATGCTGCAGGACAGGCTTGAGCATGAAGGATATGAAGTGCTTACTGCTTATGACGGAAAGACCGGAATTGAAAAAGCAATAGGCGAGCTACCCGACTTAATATTATTGGATGTAATGATGCCGGGTATGAATGGAATAGAAGTTTGCAAGAAACTGGTTTTGAATAGTTCAACTTCTAATATTCCTATAATACTTGTTACGGCAAAATCCGGAGCAGAAGATACAAAAGAGGGCTTGGAAGCCGGCGCTTTTGATTACATTAAAAAGCCTTTTAACAGGATCGAGCTGCTGGCAAGAGTTAATTCAGCTCTTAAGCTTTCGGAGGCACAAAAACAGATACTAGACTCCGAACAGCGCAGTACTTTTGTTGCTACGGTTGTTACAACCAATCATAAAATAAAACAGCCTCTTACCCTTTTAAGCCTTTCCTCCGCAGCTATTAAACGCGAACTTGGAAAGGAAGAGGTCTCTAGAGAAGCCATTTTTAAGCGGCTTGGTTATATCGATACGGCAATAAAAGAAATTAACGACATTCTAAATCAGCTTAATGCTATGAAGAAACCTGTCTTTTCGGATTATGTTAAGGATATTAAAATGGTTGAGATGGATCAACACACTGAGGAAAATAAATCAGATTAATTTTTGAATAGTAGCAAGCATAGTTTCGAACTCGTATGGTTTTGAAAGTACAACATCTATACCCGCTTCTGTTGGATTAACACGTTCTTCAATCGACATAATTCCTGTCGACAAAATAATTGGAATATCAAGTTTTAGATCGCGAATTTTTTGAATGCACTCCAGCCCGTTCATTTCAGGCATATTGTAGTCAATTATTGCAAGGTCCACTTTTATCTCTTCGGTTAAAACCTTCAATACTTCCACCCCGCTGCTTACTCTTATAACATTATAATCGTTCGATTCGAGAAGTTCGGCAAGCAAGTCCCGCAGCATTATTTCATCATCTGCAAGAAGCACTATTTTTTCAGAAACGGCGCCTTTAACGGCTTTCGTCGTCTCATAAGCGGGAATAAACACATCGAAGGTTGTTCCCTCATTTAATTTACTCGATACTTCTATGTGTCCTTGATGTGCCTTTATAATTCCGTAAGTAACATACAATCCTAAACCCGAACCAGTTTCTTTTTGTTTAGTAGAAAAATATGGATCGAATATTTTTTGAAGGTGTTCCTCATCTATCCCGACACCCGAATCTTGCACAGTAAACCTAACGTAATTCCCCTTGTTTAGTAGTGGATAATTGATCGCATTTTTTTCATCTATTAAAATATTTTGTGCCGATAAACAAATTGTGCCGGTTCCTTCAATTGCTTCCTTCGCATTAACACACAGGTTTAGCAGCACCTGGTATATTTCCGTTCCGTT
>CAZTDB010000111.1:0-7106 GCA_964612385.1 uncultured Ignavibacteriaceae bacterium | reverse complement strand
GAGAGGGTCAAGCGCGATCTTCAACTTATAATAAAACATGCAGATGATGAGCATACTATCCCTCACGCTTATTACTGGAAAGATTCGAATTATGTAACCGAGTATGCCGGTGCGGATAATTGGAATCATTTCTGGTTCATAATTAATTGTGCAAGCTACTTGCGGCATACAAATGATATTGAGTTTCTATCGGAGCTGTATTCGTTTATTGAAAGAAGTTTAAGATTAGTAATGCAAAACAAAAAAGAAGACGACTTGATTTGGGCATATCAACCTGATTGGTGGGATATCGGAAGTAAATTCGGACCGAGAGCTTATATGACTCTATTAGCTTCTAAATCAATTCGGGATTATGTATTTATCTCATCTGTTTTGAATAAAAATCTTGACAAGCTGAATGAATGGGAGACTACTTCTCTTAATATGAAAAATTCGTTAGAACATCGATTGTGGAACGAGGAGAATAATTACTTAATGAATTACTATGAAAGAGGTGTGCCCGATCCTCATTATTACACAGGCTCACTTCTTTCGGCACACTTCAACACTCTAAGCAAAGAGAAAAAGGAGAAGTTAATCGAAACGGCTTCCGAAGTTTTGCTCGATCCGGAAATAGGAATTTATAATGTGTATCCAATGGACTTTAATGAGCTGCAGGAATATTTAGAATTGCACTCCAATGAAGCGGGCGAGCCGTTCTATTATGCAAACGGCGGCGTTTGGCCCCACGGCAGCGCATGGTATGCTTTGGGATTAATTGCAACAAGCAAAAAGAAAGATGCTTTTGATTTTGTTAGAAGAACCATGACGGTTAAAGGAATTATGAATGGACCAAACGGACAGCCTGCAATGTATGAATATCGAATAGCAAAGAAAGATGACCCCGCTGTTTACGGCATTGTTGATAAACCCCAATTTTTATGGGCTGGCGGCTGGTATCTTTATGTGCTTTATCATCTCCTTGTTTTAAATGAAAACGATTGGAATCTTTCTCTTGATCCTTACTTTACGGACGATATAAAAAATCTCGAACTTACTCTAACGAATTATGGACGCAAATTAAAAATAAGCGCTGAGGATAATTCGGCTGATTATTATTCAATTATGATCGGAGATAAAACTTTTCCGACTGCTGTGCTGCCTCAAGTTAAATTCTCATCTGAAGATATCCATCTGGTTAAAGGCAGTTCTCCAATTTTGAAAAGCACCGAAGCTGTGCTGGCGGAAATGGATTATTCAGAAGAAAAAGGAATATTAGGCTTTAAACTTGAGGCATTTCCCGGGCATGTTAATAAAACAATCATATTATCTTATACAAAGCCTAAAAGAATTTTGATCGATAATAAAGAACATATTGAGTTTGAAGTTACTAAGATGGACGACCATTATAATACATCATTTGAGTTTATTCATCCCAAAAATGAAACGCATGTTGAAATAATATTTTAAAAGAAATATTCGAATGCATTTCTGCGGAAAGTTTTTACAAGATGCGAAGCGATGAAACACTAGTAGAAATATCTAATAACATAAATCTTTCAAAACGTGATTAATAATTCTTAATCCCTTTAGGGATTAAATATTTATAGAACAAAATAGCATCCCATGATTAGAATCCCTTTAAGGATGACATAATTAAACCTTTGTTTTGAACGATTTTTTCTATCGAATTAAAACTAAAAATTTAGAAACAGATAATCAATGCAAAAAAAATATTTGCTTCATAGCAATTGGAAATTCAAGCTCGCAGAGAAGCCGGATAATCTTTCGAGTGAAATTATTCGAAAAATAAACCGGTGGCTGCCTGCCGAAGTGCCGGGAACAATTCATACTGATTTGTTGATAAATAAAATCATTCCCGACCCTTTTCGTGCAGATAACGAACAGAAACTGCAATGGATTTCTGATTGCAATTGGATTTATGAAACACGTTTCAATTTACCGCGAGATTATGACAGGCAAAAAGGTGTTTTGTTAGTTTTCAAAGGAATCGATACAATTGCCGAAGTAATTCTGAACGGAAAGCTGTTAGGCAGAACAGAAAATATGTTCTTAACGTATAAATTCGATGTAACGGAAATCGTAACTGATAAGAACAATAAACTTACCTTGCTGTTTCAGTCTCCTGTCAAGTACGGTCAAGCAGAAGAAGCAAAGTACAGAAGACTGCTGGCTGCATTAAACTCTCACCGTGTTTATATCAGAAAAGCTCAATACTCATTTGGGTGGGACTGGGGACCTTCATTTCCAACATCAGGAATTTGGCGGGATGTTTATTTGCTGCAAAGGGAGGACGCATTTATTAATGACGTTCATTTCAAAACACTTGAGGTTTCTAACAATCTTGCTGCAGTAGAAATTTCCTTTGAAGTAAAAGGCAATATTCAAAATTTAAACGCAGTTATTAGTCTAAAAAAAGAATTGTTTTCTTACGAAAAAAAACTTCCCGTTATTGACAAACAAATTATTACTCATAAAATCAAAATTGAAAATCCCTCGCTTTGGTTCCCGAATGGAATGGGTGAACAAAATTTATATGAATTAAAGATTGCCTTGGTTAATTCCGCAGGTAAAATTGTTAATGAATCAACTAAAAGAGTAGGAATAAGAAAAATTGAATTGGTTTTAACAGAAGAAAACCATAATACTTTTTACTTCAAGGTAAATGGTGAGCGAATCTTTAGCAAAGGCTTTAATTGGATTCCCGCTGATTCATTCATCCCTCGCGTTAATGAAAAGAAATATGAAAAACTTCTGCGTTATGCTAAAGAAGCCGGAGCAAATATCATCCGCGTCTGGGGCGGCGGTATTTATGAAGACGATTATTTTTATGAAACGTGCGATCGGCTTGGGCTGCTTGTCTGGCAGGATTTTATGTTTGCCTGCGGCGTATATCCCGAACATGAAACATTTTTGAGTTTAGTTAAAGATGAAGTTGAGCAAAATATTAAAAGACTGCGCAGCCATCCGTGCATTGCAATCTTTTGCGGAAATAATGAGAACGAGTGGATATGGTTTCAACAGTATAACTCTTCATATAAAAATATGCCTGGTTATATAATTTATAGTAAGCTTATACCGGGAATAATTGAAAAATTATCACAAGAGATTCCTTACTGGCAAAGCAGTCCTTTTGGCTTTGATGAAGATCCGAATTCGCATTCAAGCGGGAACAGACACGAATGGGGAATTTGGAGCAAATGGATTGACTATACAGAAGTTAAAAACGATCAAAGCTTATTTGTAACTGAATTTGGTTCCCAGGCACCGGCAAACAGATTCACTTTTGAAAAATGTTTGCCGCGAAAAAATCATAAGGTTCATGACCGAATTTTTGAAATGCACAACAAACAAATTGAAGGACCGGAGAGAATTTTCAGATTCTTATCTGCACATTTGCCTGTTTCATCAAACTGGAAAAATTATTTTTATCTTGCACAATTGAATCAAGGTTTGGCTCTTAAAACATGTATCGAACATTGGACGAATAATTATCCTATCACTAACGGCTGTATTATCTGGCAGTTGAACGATTGCTGGCCTGTTACAAGCTGGTCTGTTATAGATTCAAGCTTAACACCGAAGGTGTCATACTTCTTTGTAAAAAATATTTTTGAGAATTGCATCTTAACTTTTTCAGATGCAGATAAAAACTTGGTTGTTCATGCAGTGAATCATTCTAATTATGACTTCAGCGGCAGAATTAAGATTCAAATGGTAAAGACTGATAAAGGAACTATTAAGCTTATCAGCAGGCGGCAAATTGAATTGAATAAAAATTCAAAAAGGAAGATAATTGAAATAGAAAATATTGAAAGTCATGATTTAAGCAAGCTTTATATAGCCTCGTTATATGGTGGGAATGATGAGCTTATCTTCAGAAATTTTTACGCACCGGCAAAGTTAAAATATTTGAAGTTTGTTCAGCCTAAAATTAATTTGAAATTATTATCTGAAGATCGGAAAAATTTTTTGATTGTCTCCGCCGATAAGCCTGTATTCTTTTTGGATATAATTCATTCAAGATTGAATTTTTCGGATAGAGGTTTCATTCTGCTGCCCGGTGAAAAGAAAAAGCTTTTTGTTGATGGAAAGCTGCCAAAGAATTTTAGCCTAGATGATTTGGAGATTTATCATTTAAATAAATTTTTAGCATGCTGGGGATAACATGAAAACGACAATTAGAAATTCATTAATGTTTTTGCTCTCGCTGGTATTATTTTCATCTTTGAAAGGACAGCAGGTCAACATCCCGCTAATTGAGCAAATGCCAAATCAACCAATTCCTTATGAAATGCGAAATTGGAAAGAAGCTGCATTCGGCTACGATCAATTTGTTTTTGACTTCAATAAATCCGGACAATATCTCCCGCTCGTTTGGATAAATAATAACACAATAAATTATCCGGGGCAGTCCACATTCGGGCTTCATACGGTTGTGGGAACACCGCATCCGCAAAGCTCCGAAGCTATAAATTGCATACCGGCTGTTATCGGCGCATCGCTTGCCGGAATTGATAAAAGCAATCAAAACGGATACGACTGGGTTACAATGTGCCAGGAATGGTTCAACAAAAGACCCGAGATGAATGTTTATAAAAATCACTGGCACAGCGACATGTATGACGATTGGTGGTATATTACTATGCCTAATGTGTTTTTCTATCAATTAAATTACTTGTATCCGGGCAAGGGCGATTTTGATAATCAATTTAGAATTGTTGCCGACCAATTTTTGCAATCTGTAAAAGTAATGGGGGGAAGCGCCGCCCCGTGGTCTGTTCCGAACATGAATTACCGCGGCTGGGATTTTATTAAAATGGAACCATACGCGCAAGGCGTTCCCGAGCCTGAGGCTGCAGGAGCTATAGGATGGACTCTTTACAATGCATACATACATACCGGTGATTTAAAATACAGAATGGGGGCGGAATGGTGTCTTGAATTTTTAAATAGCTTGACATCAAATCCTTCTTACGAACTTCAGCTTCCGTACGGTGTTTATGCCGCCGCAAGAATGAATGCTGAATTGGGAACAGCTTATGATATTCATAAACTATTGAATTGGTGCTTTGCATTAGGCGGATTACGAAATTGGGGTGTAACAACCGGCAGGTGGGGTGTTTATGATGTTAACGGCTTAGTCGGCGAACTCTATCCGCGCAAGTATGCCTTCTTAATGAATACTTTTCAGCATGTGGGCGCGCTTGTTCCACTGGTAAGATATGATGACAGGTTTGCAAGAGCTATCGGCAAGTGGGTTTTGAATGCGGCAAATTCTACACGATTGTTTTACACAAAATATTTATCCGACTTGAACCAGGACAGCGAAGAATGGTCGCATCAATACGATCCCGGATCATACATTGGACATGAAGCACTGCTGCAGCTTCAATCAGGTTCGCCCTATGCAACCGGAGATGCAATAAGCGGAGGATGGGGAGCTACTAATCTCACTCTTTACAGCTCATCTCATGTGGGAATATTCGGCGGAATAATCGACACCATAAACGTTTCAAGAATTTTAAAGCTCGATGTTTTGAAAACAGATTACTACCGTAGTCCGGCATATCAAACTTATCTTTATTTTAATCCTTACAGCGAGGTGAAATCTGTTGAGATAGATTTAGGCGACTCTGTGTTTGATTTGTACGATGCTGTAACAAATACTTTTATTTCTTTCGGGAGTTCGGGAAAAACCAATTTCAACATTCAGCCCGATGCTGCTGTGCTTTTAGTATTAGTTCCTTCCGGCGGAACTATTGAATATGAACTGAATAAAACTTTAGTGAACGGAATTGTTATTGACTATAACAACGGAACAGTAGTGCAAAACTATCCGCCAAGAATTAAAGGTCTTGCCGCAAAACATAGCAGCCTGCTGCCGAACAGTGAAACTCAAATTTATTGTACCGCAATTGATAGAGACTCAGATCAATTAACTTACACCTGGAGTGCGGGCGGCGGTATTATAACAGGCACAGGAGAAGAAATAAAATGGACAGCCCCTTCTACAATTGGAGAAATTATTATTAAAGTTGTTGTTGAAGATATAACAGGACTTAAAGATTCACTACGCATAATTCTAACTGTTGCCGAACAGCAAAACAACCCGCCGGTAATAAAAAAAATTAAAGCCCGTCCAAGAAAAGTTGATTTAAACAGCGAGACAAAAATTACTTGTGAAGCAGATGATGAAGACGGCGATCAGTTATCAATTAGCTGGGAAGCCGATCACGGTTCAATATCCGGAGAGGGCTTTGAAATCACGTGGACTTCTCCTTCAACAGCAGGGAATTATTATGTGAAATGTATAGTCGATGACGGCAGTGGAGGAATTGCGGAAGACAGCATTAGCATTATGGTAAGAGATCTTTCTATCCGCCAAACAGGAAATCTTATCGCATTTTATCCTTTCAGCAACAACACAAATGATGAAAGCGGAAACAATAACAACGGCGTGAGAAACGGCTGCACTTTTGCTTCGGACAGGCACGGAACTCCAAACTCAGCTTTGTTTTTTAACGGCGTAACCGATAATGTAAAAGTTACCAACAGCTTATTACTTAACTTTTCTAATTCAATGTCAATTAATTTCTGGATTAAGCCAACAGAGATATTTCAGCGGGAAGCGTTTCCAATCTCTCACGGTTCTTGGGAGAATCGATGGAAAGTATCTATCGTAAATCCAAAGGTTCGATGGACATTAAGAACGGACAATCCTTCAAATAATGGAATAAAAGACCTTGACTCCGAAACAAGCCTGCTTAAAGATTCGCTTTATAACATAACTGTTACATATAACGGTTCCGATATGGAAATATTTATAAACGGCGAACTCGATGCTTTTACCAATTGGAGCGGATTGCTGCGAACAACTACTTATGATTTGATGATAGGGCAAAGGCTGCCAAACGATTTTAACTACAATTTCAAAGGAATCCTTGACGATATAAGAATTTATGATTATGCATTGAATCTTGATGAAATTTATGATTTATACGACATCGGCACTTCGGTAAAAAATGACGATGAGATTCCGCTTGCAATAAATCTTTTTCAAAATTACCCTAATCCTTTTAATTTAGGAACGAACATTTCTTTTT
>CAZTDB010000110.1:0-7114 GCA_964612385.1 uncultured Ignavibacteriaceae bacterium | reverse complement strand
AAAATCAAGTTGTAATTAATGAGCTTAGGGCTTTGGGTAAAATTCCGGCAGAGACTTTTTCGGCAAGCCTAATCTTTCCATTAAAATTAAAAAGCGGTTTAACCGACCCGGGATTTTATGGAATTTCCGGCTTCGTTGACCACGATCCTGAGTATCCGGATAAGCTTCGCGATTACAATAACGGTACACGAACCTATGATCTTTCAAGCGGATATAATCATCAAGGAACAGATTTCTTTTTATGGCCATTTAGCTGGTATAAAATGGACAATGATGAGGTAGAAGTAATAGCCGCTGCCGACGGTATAATAATCGGAAAGTTCGACGGCAATTTTGATAGAAACTGCGGTTTTAATAATGAACTATGGAATGCAGTTTATGTTCGAAATAATGACGGTTCTGTTATTTGGTACGGCCATCTAAAGAAAAATTCTTTAACGAATAAAAACATAGGGCAGACTGTTTCGGCAGGTGAGTATTTAGGAATTGTCGGAAGCTCCGGTTCATCAACGGCGCCTCATTTACATCTTGAAGTTTACGATGCTAATTCAAATTTAATTGACCCCTGGGCTGGACCTGCAAACCCGACTATTTCAAATTCATGGTGGACCGAGCAAAGACCATACTATGACTCAAAAGTGAATAAAGCTGCCACGCACTCCAAATGGCCTGTATTCCCCAATTGTCCACAGCAGGAAATTCCTTCTTATAAAAATGAGTTTGCCCCGGGTGATACTGTTTTTTTAATTACGTATTATCAAGATCAATTACAAGGACAGTTGAGTTCCTATAAAATTTTGATGCCCGATAATATTGTTTGGCAGCAGTGGAATCATTCAATGAATGTACCGCATTATGCCGCATCGTGGTGGGGATGGTGGTGGAGACTTCCAACAAATGCTTTCTTAGGCGATTGGACTTTCAGCGTAACTTTTAACGGAAATATTTACACTCATAAATTTAAAGTGACAAACAATCCGACTAATGTTGAGAATGAATTCAGAGTGAATGAATTTTATCTTTCGCAAAACTATCCCAATCCGTTTAACCCAGGTACAATTATAAATTTTTACATCCCACCTGTAGAGACGGGGCATGCCCCGTCTCTACAAAGCCATGTAACGCTTAAAGTTTATGATGTATTAGGCAGAGAAGTAGAAACATTAGTGGATGAGATTAAAGAACCAGGCAGACATACAGTCGAATGGAAACCTGGTTCACTCTCAAGCGGAATTTATTTTTATCAACTGCGTGCAGGTGAATATCAGGAGACAAAAAAAATGCAGCTATTGAGATAAAAAATAAAATTGAGCAGTCGGATTTTAAAAATGGATTCATAGTCGAAAACTTGTAGGATAGTACATCTATCCAACAAACGACAAACAACAAACCCTTAACAACAAACCCCCAACCCCCAACTTCCAACCACCCAATTATCCCCTTGAATTGCAAAAAGTTATTATTAAGTTTGAAAACAAAAATTGATATGAAAATGAAAATCTTCTTATTTGCCTTAGTTTTTATTTCAAGCGTTCTAGGGCAGCGTCAAGCCCCTCCAATTTACTATCATGCAATTTCCTTCACCAATGAGCTAGATGACAGAGTTTACTTTCTGTATAAAATTCCTCACAATGTTTTGGTATTTCAAAGAGAAGGGGATCACTACACCGCATCATACAGCTTTAATGTTGAGGTGCTGGATTCACAACAGAATCATGTAACACGCCGCTTAATTAATAAGCAAGTTACCGTTCAGGATTTTGAGCAGACAATTACTAATGAACTATTTTCTGAAGGATACCTTAAGTTTAATTTGACTAAAAAAAATCTTAGTCTCATCCCAATCTATACCGATGTTAATTCTAAGAATGAAATAAAGCTGCCTCATTTAGTTGTAAATGAACGCTCTGCCGTTGAATCAATATTTAAAGAGCCGATCGTATCAAGTACACAACGAGTCGGATGCGGCGAAATCGAGGGAACAATTTTACCGAACTTTTCAGGCAATATACCATTCGATGATGAAGATTATTATTTAGTAATTCCTGTTAATAGTAAAGATTTATCCGAAATCCATGTAAAAGTTTCTCAGAAAGAAAAAGAGATTTTTTCAGGAGTGGTGAAAAACTTTACCGAATCAAGCCTGACTATTGAAGAATGCAGCGGAAGAATTATCCTCTCCGAAACGAAAGATACAGTCTCCACACGTAATTTTTTTATTTCGGATATTGCAAATAAATTATCCGAAGGAGATGTTTCGATAACAATTGCTGCGGATAGTAACGGCTCTATAAAAAGAACATTCACACTGCCGGTTAGATGGTTCAACAAACCACTCTCATTGCGCAATAGGGAAGCTGCAATAAAAGCCTTAAGAATAATAGAAGATGAAGATAAAGTAAGGCAAATGCTCAGGGGCAGATCAGTCGATTACGACAAGATTCTTTTTGAATATTGGAAGAAATTAGATCCCACGCCGGATACCGAATACAATCCTTTGATGAATGAATTTTACAACCGGGTTGATTACGCCGCAAGTAATTTTTCTCCGATTAGCGGTAAAAGCGGATTAGAAACAGACAGAGGCAAAATTTATGTTCAGTTCGGTAAACCGCAAAAGGTGGAGCGAAGCTCGAACGAAAAAGGTAACGTAATAGAAATCTGGTTTTACAGGAATCCCGAACGCGTTTTTATTTTTGTTGATCGTACCGGAACAGGCGAATTTTTCCTTTCGAGCAAGTGATGAATAGATTCGTTTTTACATGCGGCGATGTAAACGGAATTGGTCCTGAGATTGTGATGAAAGCTCTCAACACAGTCTCAAACAATAACGATGATGAATTAATCTTTATCTGTCCTAAAAATGTTTTTGATTCCACGTCTGCGCTGATACCCCCATCATTTGAATATGAAAGTGTGAAAAGTCTTCCCAGCCAAACCTCCCTAACCGTTAAAATAATTCTTCAAAAGGATGTAAAGCAAAAGCTTGGTATTCCTTCTCGGCAATCCGGCAAAGCGGCTTATAGATCGATTCAATCGGCATTTAGGTTAACTTCATCCGGTTCGGTTGACGCAATAATTACAGCCCCTATCTCAAAAACGGCATTGAAATTAGCCGGAATAAAATTTCCCGGACACACCGAAATGATCGCATCGTGGTGCGGTGTAAAAAAATATGCTATGATGTTTCTTTCGGGTGAAATGAAAACAATGCTCGTTACTATTCATGAGCCGTTAAAAAAAGCACCTAAACTTCTAACTAAAAAATTAATCTCAAATAAAATTGAAATCGCCGTTCAAACATTGCAGAAAGATTTGAATATTGCCGATCCAAAAATTGCAATGTTAGGATTAAATCCTCATGCGGGAGAAGAGGGATTAATTGGTAAGGAAGAAATTGAAATAATTCGACCGGTGATGGAAAAACACAAATATTCACACTACTTAAGCGGACCATTTCCGCCCGATGCTTTTTTTGCAAATAAGCTATATGAGCAGTTCGATTTGATAATTGCAATGTATCATGATCAAGGATTAATACCATTCAAGATGCTTAACTTTACAAGCGGAATTAATTATACTGCAGGATTACCGATTGTTCGGACATCTCCCGACCATGGAACGGCTTACGATATCGCGGGAAAAAATTTAGCAGATGAATCAAGCATTGTTCAAGCTTTCAACTACGCAAAAAAGATTGTTAACAACCGAATGCTGAATGAAGCCAAAATCAAAAAGTGAAACATACAGTGCGCTGACTCCCGTTTATAATCACTTAATGAAAATTGTTAGATATGACAGGTGGGTTGAATACATTTTTCTTCTTTCAAAAGATTTATTACCAATAAATCCCGCAATTCTTGAGTTAGGCGGAGGCAACTGTAAGTTTGCAAATCTTTTCAGCAAGTATTATTCGAATATTATCGTTACGGATAAATCATTGAAAATGCTGAGGCACGATGAAGAGCAAAAGCTATATAAAGTTTGCTGCGATATGACAGCTATTCCCTTTAACTCTAAATTTGATTTAGTCTATTCCACTTTCGACAGTATAAATTATTTAATGTCCAAAAAAAAGTTAAAAAAATTATTTACTGAAGTTGAAAGAATTATGACGGCATCATCTTTATTCATGTTTGATGTAAGTTTAGAGCGCAACAGCTTAAAGTTTACTGAAGAGCCGCTAAAGAAAGGCAGTATCAACAATATTACTTACTTGCAAAGAAGCTTTTATAATAAGAAAACACGAATTCACAAAAATGTTTTTGAAATTCATTTACCTGACGGTTCGGTTGAAAAAGAAATTCATCGGCAAAAAATATATCCCTTCGAGGAATATTTTAAAATAATTGATAATACAAATTTGTATGTTGCCAACTGTCTTGAAGCTTTTTCTTTTAAAAAGGGAACAGCTTCATCCGAAAGAGTTCAATTTATATTAAAAAGAGCAAAGTAAATATGTTGTCATTCAGTAATGTCGATTTCAGCTATCCAAATCAACCTGTTTTTATCGATTTAAATTTTGAATTAGAACACGGGGAGTTTGCTTTTCTAATCGGAAAAAGCGGAGCTGGGAAAAGCACACTGCTGCAATTGGTTTATATGAATATTTTGCCTAACTCAGGAATCGTTCAGGTTGGTAATTACGATTCAAAAACTATAAAACCGCGTGAGCTTCCCTATTTAAGAAGAAAATTGGGAATAGTATTTCAAGAGTTTAGATTGTTGAATGATAGGAATATCTACGAGAATTTATCTTTTGTATTAGAAGCTACGAACACGCCGCACAAAGAAATAAAAAGAAGAGTAAACGATGCACTTACGGATGTCGGACTTGTTCACAGGCGATACAGCATGCCCCTCGAGCTTTCAGGCGGGGAGAAACAGCGTGTAGCAATTGCAAGAGCAGTATTGAATGATCCTATTCTAATTCTTGCAGATGAGCCAACCGGTAATTTAGATCCCGATACATCAGGTGAAATTTTGGAGATCATCCGTAAAATTCATCAACGCGGAACTGCGGTATTGTTCGCAACGCATAATTACGAGATCGTAAAAAAAGTAAATGCAAAGATTATCAAGCTTGAAGACGGAAAGGCTTACAAAGCCGTAATTAAGCAAAAACCTTAATCGGCTTACCGGTTTTCTTTTCTAATGCTGCCAATATTGCTCTTGTAACCTCCTCGATTGAAAGCAATCCGTTTACAGACACCACTTTGTTTTGTTTTTCATAATGGTTTAAAACGGGGGCAGTGGTTTGCTCATAGATTCTTAGTCTTTTACGTATTACTTCCTCTTTATCGTCATCGCGTTGATAAAAACTATTCTCTGCACCGCATGAAGGGCAATCAGATGTATTCTTCAAATCGTTAAGGCTAAAAATATTTCCGCAGTTATTACATGCACGCCGATTAGTAAGCCTGTTCACAATTTCATCTTCTTCTGCTGCGAGATGAATTAATAAAATTTTTTCGATGTTAAGTTCATTTAGAAGCTTGTCTAAAGATTCAGCCTGTTTAATTGTACGGGGAAAGCCGTCAAGTATAAATCCGTTCTCTCATCTTGGGCTTGTGAGAGTTACTCTGATAATCCCTATCATTATTTCATCCGATACAAGCTCGCCGCGGTTCATTATTTCCTGAGCCTGAATACCTAAAGGCGTTTTGCTGTTTACTGCTTCGCGCAAAATATCCCCTGTAGATATGTGCGGAATTAATAATTTTGAAGAGAGTATTTTGGCTTGCGTCCCCTTACCAACTCCCGGGGAACCGAATAAAATAAGTCGCATTAAATTCCCATTATTTTAGTAGCAAGTTATTATAATTAGGTTTTTTAGTCAATGAGTTAAAACTAAATTGCTCACTCCCTAAGCTTCTTGAAAAAAGCTTTAAGCAATCTTTCGGTTTCTGATTGTAAGGCGCCGGAATTGATTTTCGGCTTGTGGTTTAATTTTCCTTCTTCCGGAATATTATACACTGAGCCGCATGCCCCAAATTTAGGATCGAACAAGGAAAAATTTATCGTGCGAATCCTTGCAGAAATTAAAGCGCCGCTGCACATTACACATGGCTCCATCGTAACATAAATATCGCATTCATTCAAACGCCAATTTTGCAAGTGATTTGCTGCTGATGTAATAGCAATCATTTCTGCATGAGCAGTTGGATCTGTTAAAGTTTCAACTTGATTATAACCTCTTCCTATAATTTTATTGTTGTGTACAATTACGGCACCAACCGGAACTTCTCCTAAATCGAAAGCTTTTTCGGCTTCCTTCAATGCTTCGAACATGTACTTAAATGTTTCTTCGGAAAAGTTCATCTTTCAGCACCGAATTCTTCAAGTATTTTTTCTGTTACCCAAACCGGATTTTTTAGATTATAATCGTCAATCTTGTAGAGAACTATTCCTTCTAAGAAAGGTATATCGATAAATTGATCGCCGGTAAGAGTAAGAAAATATGTATTTATAGGAAGCTGAATTGGCTTATCAAGTCCGTAAGATTTTAATCCTTTGACCAGTCCAACCAAAATTATCTTATCGCCTATTGTAAGATGATGCAGCGGTTTATCATAAGCTCGTTGTTTTGGCAGGGGATTATCAATTGCAATGTAATAAAAGCCGAAGTTCATATCAAAATATGGATCGGCATAGAAGAGAAACTCAGTTTTCCGTTCATCGATTAGATATCCTTTGAGTTCCAGGTACTTTCCATTGTAGAAGGGGATGTTTTGTTTTAGCGTGTTAAAATCCACTCCGGTTAAAGCAGAGTCGCGGTAGGCTGCGAGAATATTATTCAATTTGGTTTGATTATCTATCGGAGTTTGATAAAAGAGATAATCCACTACCGAGCAGCCTGAAAGCATCATTAAGAAAAAGATAGTTACTATTTTTATTTGCGTTCCTATTTGCATTTTTGTCATATTATATTAAAAATTTCACACAATTAATTTAGGATTTAATGTTAACAAATTACAGGGCAATCGGGGTGAGTATCGGATGTGTTGCTTGAAGTCCATGATTTATTTTCTCACTTTATTATCTCTTTAGATGGGAGGATCATATCTGTCCAAAATGTTTTTTTATTTCGCCCCTAGCGGGACTCTATGATACT
>CAZTDB010000109.1:1234-7164 GCA_964612385.1 uncultured Ignavibacteriaceae bacterium | reverse complement strand
AAAATAAAAATTTCATAAAGATTTTTTATCGAAGTATTTCTTCAATTCACTAATTTCTGTAATGGGCAAGTCGCAAGAATAATTCCGGCAGATATAAACAGCAGGTTTATTGTTAATCTCATTCATGTTAATTGTATATGGAGCTAATTGATTTAAAAGATTATCATTTTGTTCTTTTACTATCAATACTTTTTGAGGTAAATACATTTCATTTAAATATTGAATCATTTTCTTAACCATATTTTCATGTTTCTCACCGGCTACTACAATCTCAAACGAGGGACCAAGTGCAAAGCTAAATGCTGAAAGGAATTGAGAGAAATAGATTGGTGCTTTTGAAATGTGAAATGCAAAAGCTTTTATGGTTAACTCTGCAAATCTTTCAAACTTGTTATCGCCAGTTAATTTGCTTAGTCTAATCAGGTTCATCACTGCGATGGAATTTCCGGATGGAATTGCCCCGTCGTAAATCTCTTTTTGCCGTGCAATTAATTCTTCACTATCATCTAGCGAGAAATAGAAACCGCCGTTTTGATCGTCATAAAATTTATCAATCATTATGGAATTAAGCTTAAGTGCGTGCTGCAGGTATTCTGTTTTGCCGGAAGCTTCAAAGAGATCAATTAAAGCTTGCACTATGAAAGCATAATCATCGAGAAAACCCGTAATGGCTGCTTCATCATCTCTGAATCTGTGGAGAAGTTCACCGGTTGGTGTTATCATTCTATCAAAAATAAAAGAGATGGCTTTCTCGGCTGAGTTTAAATATGCCGGGTTATCAAAAACGCTTGAAGCGCGGGCGAATGCGGATATCATCAAAGCATTCCAATCGGTTAAAATTTTATCATCTTTTAAAGGATGAATTCTATCTTTGCGGATATCAAAAAGTCTTTTTCGCAGATCATTTATTTTGTTGACAAGCTCGCTTTCTCCAATCATCAATTTGCTGCTTAAATTAGAGAATGAATTTTTTAAGTGAAGTATATTAGTTCCGTCTACTCTCCCTTTAACCGGATCGAACCAATTTCCTTCCGGCTTTGTATTAAATATTTCTTTTAGCAGATTTGCATCTTCTTTCTCAAAAATTGAATCAATCTCATCTTCCGTCCATAAATAAAATTTTCCTTCCTCACCTTCGCTGTCGGCATCTTCTGCGGAATAGAACGCACCTTGTTCAGATGTCATATCCCGGCTTACGTATTGCAATATTTCTTCAACAGTATTTCGAAATAATTTCTTCCCGGAAGCATGATATGCTTCGAGATAAGCGAGAGAAAGCATAGCCTGGTCATACAACATTTTTTCGAAATGCGGAACCAGCCATTGAGCATCGGTAGAATAGCGATGAAATCCAAATCCAACTTGATCATAAATTCCGCCGAGCCGCATTTGCTCTAAAGTTTTCGTTGCCATATTTAACGCTTTATAGCTTCCGGTTTTTTTCCAATATCTTAACAAAAAAATTAGGTTATGGGGTGTGGGAAATTTAGGAGCTGTTCCGAATCCGCCGTATTGCTGATCGAATCTTGTTTGAAATTCTTTGAAAGCCAGGCTTAATATATCGTCAGTTAACTCACCCGACGGTCTCTCAATAGAAGTATTTTTAACAGCATCAATTATTTCGTTTGAAGATTGAATAATCTCCGGGCGTTTTAACTTCCAAATTTCTTTAATGCGCGGAATAAGCTCTAACATTCCGATTCTTCCGAATCTGCTTTCCTTCGGGAAATAAGTGCCGGCAAAGAACGGTTTTTTATCCGGAGTCATTATAATTGTAAGAGGCCAGCCGCCGCTTCCAGTTAGTATTTGACAAACATGCATATATATCCCGTCAATATCTGGTCTTTCCTCCCTATCGACTTTTATGCAAATGAAAGTATCGTTCAAAAGCCTGGCTACATCTTCATCCATAAACGATTCTTTTTCCATCACATGACACCAATGGCAGGTAGAATAACCGATAGAAAGGAATATTGGTTTATCCTCTTTAGCTGCTCTTTGAAATGCTTCGCTTCCCCATGGATACCAATCCACAGGATTTTCTGCATGTTGAAGAAGATAAGGACTTTTCTCCTTCGATAAACGATTTTTATTCATACTATATCCAAACAAAAGTTCTTTAATATTTTATTCTGCTATAAAAAAAAGCGGCTGCTATAAAAATCTCAGTGAAACTCTTTAACATTATTTATTAAGGTTTAGCCTCACTGTGGTTCTCTGTGAGAAAAAAAATTTCACAGAGTTCCACTGATAAAAGAATGAGCTGCGCCGAGAAAAGATCAGACTATAGTCAATAAAGCGAGAAAAAATTATTAGACAACACTAAAGATTCCCGATTCGAATATCAGAGACACAAAATTTTATTAATCGCTTCTTTTGATATTTGAATAATCTGTTTCTATAGTTAAATTTATAACAGATTTTTTAATAAATGAAATAACCATTATGAACGGAAAAAATAACCTGATTTTACCGGCTGTAATTGCCGGCGCAAGTTTACTGATTTGTGTAATTATTTTCGTCATCGTTTGGAGATCGAATTACACAATGAATCAAACCATAACGGTAACCGGTTCGGCTAAAAAAGAGATTGTGTCCGATCTCGGGGTGCTGCGCGGGACAATATCTGCACAGGCATTCACTGCGAGCGATGCCTACAGAGATTTGCAAATACAAAAACCTAAGCTTATTTCGTACCTTAACGTAAAAGGTTTTCCGCAGGATAAAATAGAATTTTTTACTATTAACAGCTATCCGGTTTACGAGATCAGCTCCTCCGGTTATCAGACGGGAAACGTGCGTGGTTATGTTTACAGCCAGCGAATAGAAATTCAATCGGAAGACGTAAACAGAATTAAAGAGGTATCGCTTGATATTCCCTCGCTTATTGAGAGAGGTGTAAACTTTAATGTGGAAATGCCCGAATATCACTACACAAAATTAGCGGAGCTAAAAGTCCAAATACAGGCAGATGCCGCAAAAGATGCAATGATAAGAGCAGAAAAGATTGCCGGATCGACCGGGAGAACGTTAGGTCCGATGCGAAGTGCAAGGATGGGCGTTCTTCAAATTACGCCTAAGTTATCTAACTTAGTTTCTGATTACGGTATTAACGATCTCAGCTCAATCGAAAAAGAAATTACTGCTGTAGTTAATGCCTCTTTCGAAATAAAATAATTTCTTCATTCAGTATAGGTAAGATTATTATGACAAAACCTCAAATTTGGGTTGCCGCTTTTTTTGTTCTTTTTATTTTGCTTTTTTTATTAGCAAGAGTATCGAAAAATATTGATCAAACATCTTCTACTGTTACTAATCCCATTCCGCAAGCTGATTTAACTTCAGGTGACCTAAACGCTTCTGAATTGCTTACCAAACTCGGATGCATTACGTGTCACGGACCGGACTTAAAAGGAACGCAGATGGGTCCCGCATTAAGCGAACTTTCGAATTTTTGGAGCCGTGACAAACTAATAAACTACTTGCGAAACCCTTCCTCATTTATGGATTCAGATAGATTTAAAGCGTATAAAAAAGAATACCCGAATGTATTGATGCCTTCTTTCGGAAATATTGATGTAAAAGATTTAGGAAAAATTGCGGAGTATTTGCTGCAGTTGTAGCAGTTACACTAAATTGGATTAAAAATTCCGTAGGTCAACTTGACAAGTTGACCAATGGATGAAATACAAAAACCTTTTAAGAGATGACATCTTTCTCTAAGATGTCATCTCTCTCTATCACACCGAGACTTTTTAATCTGTTGTTAATTAGCAATTTAAAAAAATAATTTCCTATTGACTTTTGTATCCCCCCCCGTATATTTTAGCAGAAGAAAAAGCGGTACTCAGATGAAAATTATATATATATCTGAAGCTGCCCCAAAATCACTTCTCATTTACTTCAGGCGGGGGTAACTGCAATGAAAAATTCAATATACTCAAAATTATTAATCATTCTAATTTTTATTCATTTCATTTCTGTCATCGGAAAAAGAATAAAAAATAAAATCCCAGTCGTACGGTTTTTGACAAGTATATTTTTATTTGTCGCACTCAGTTGCAGTGAAAATACTTTTATTCCTAAATCATTTTGGGGTGAATTATGCGAAGGAGGTAACGGTACAATTTCAGCAAGCGGAAGATGGCAGGAGTTTAACACGTCAAACTCGTGCCTGCCATCAAATACAATTCGATGCCTTGAAGTTGACCATAATAATAATTTGTGGATTGGCACAGACAATGGATTAGTATTCTATGACGGTTCAAAATGGATTATCTATAACACAAGCAATAGTTTGATACCATTCAATGTTATTTTGTCAATTGCTTGCGAGGGTGATACTGTTTGGGTAGGTGGGGCAGATGCATTGGCAAAATTTGATAATCTTAATTGGACAATTTATAATTCAACGAATTCTCCTCTTGGTAATTCACCTGGAATAATTGGAATTACAATTTTGACACTCAAAGTTGATTCAAAACATAATATCTGGGCTGGAACAAATTATTATGGATTATACAAATTTGATAAAACAAATTGGACAAGTTTTGCCCCAACTTTTGAATGCCCGATAAGCTCTGCATCCATTGCATCAATTGATATAGATGCTTTGGATGTTGTATGGCTTGGACATTTTGAACAGGGAGGAGTTGATAGATTTGACGGCAGTAACTGGACTAATTATACCCCTGAAAATTCTCCTTTACCATATTGGGATATCAGTGATGTTCACGTAGATAAGATGAATGTCAAATGGTTTGCTACACCTTTTGGCTTAGCTGGATTCGATGATGTGAATTGGACTGTTTATGATTCAACTAATTCGATTTTTCAATGGGGAGTCACAATTGGTTGCATTACCACCGACAGCAAAAATTCTCTTTGGGCTGGAACTGGAATTGGATTAATTAATAAAAACGATAATAATTGGATTGTTTACGATTTCAATGAAATACCAAATTTGTATAATGCAATATTTTACGTATTGACTGACCAATATGACAACAAATGGTTAGGTACTTTTAACGGACTTTACAAATTCAATGAAAACGGAATAAAAAACTACACACATAAAAACAAAGGGGAGCCTCAATGAAAAATTAACCGCCTTAATATTTCTTGAAAGATTATAGAAATTAATTAAACCCAAAACTATATTACAAAACAACATAAGGAGAAATAAAAATGTTACAGTTCTACATACTTTTAAAAAGATATTTGATTATTGCTGTAGGTTTGATCGTATTATTCTCCACAGCAAATAGCCAAACCGAGACTGGACGTACGGTTTCAATTTCTTTGGATAACACATTTACAATGGTTAAAACAGATAAGCAAAAAAATCTTCTGCAAAAAATTAAAGAACGGGAAACAACAGCAAGCATAAAAATTTTTAAAGTAGAAAATATTAGTGAAATGATAAACAGCACTTCATTGCGCTTTGATGATAAAATTTTCTATTCTATAAGTAGCGGAGAAGACAAACAATCAAAGGGAAATAATCTTTGGCAAGGGAAACCTGATGAAGCTGAAGCAAATATGACGACTTTAATTTTTAGTGAAGATGATGTAACCGGTAGCATTTGGCTAAATGGGAAACTGTACAAAATTGAACCGTTGGGAGATGGTATTCACGCTTTTATTGAAAATGATCAGTCTAAATCTCTGAGTTGTCCTCAGCCGATAGAAATCAAGGAAGATGACAATGGAGATGAATCTCTTTACAAAAGTGATGCAATCCAAACCGATCCTCCTGTCATTGAAGTACTGGTTGCTTATACAACTGCTTAATTCAATTAGCAGTAGCAGAAGCAAATCAGTCATATTCAAATAGTGATGTAAATGTGAAAATGAATCTGGTTTATACTTACGAAGTTAATTACACAGAAACAGGGAGTACATCAAATGATTTAGATAATTTTACATTC
>CAZTDB010000109.1:0-1148 GCA_964612385.1 uncultured Ignavibacteriaceae bacterium | reverse complement strand
ATTCAGCAATGGATGAAGTTCATTCTTTAAGAAATCAGTATGGTGCAGATGTTTGTGTATTAATTATCAGCAATACTACCGATAACACACTTGGAAGAGCATGGCTTAATGCCAGTGTTTCATCAGCTTTTTCCGTTGTACGTTATGATTATGCTACAGGTTACTATACTTTTGCACATGAAATCGGACATAATCAAAATTGCAAACATGATAGATGTAATGATCCTTCTGGCGGATATAACCATGGTTATCGTTATTGTAATGGTAGTTGGAGAACAATTATGGCTCCATACGATGAAAATTGTTGCAACAGTAATAGAATTCAATACTGGTCAAATCCAAATAAACCTTACAACGGTGTTGCTATGGGCACGACACAATATGAAGATTGTGCCAGAATGCTGGGTGAAAAGTCTCCTACTATTGCTGGATTTAAAACATCTTTTACTTCCGGTACATTGGCAACAAATCAGACATGGTACTACAAAAGTCTTTCCGGTAATATTACTGTTCCGAGTGGTGTTACTCTAACCATCGGTTCCGGGGGAACGATAAATCTAAATGGTTAATCAATAATCTCTACCGGTGGTACAATATCATTACAAGGTGGGACTACAATAAACGGATTAACCACATACCTTAAATCAGGTGCAAACATAATTGGTTATTGCCCTAATATTCAGAGCGCAATTTATTATGCATCTTCCGGTCATACAGTCGAAGCAATAACTTCACAAACGTTAACTAATAATTTATCTGTGTCATCAGGTATTACTTTATCTATCAATGCTGATGTGACGATCAACCTGAATGGCTACTCAATTCTATTACCTGGTGGAAGCGTTGATAATCAGGGTACCATCAGCGGTTTGAAAGCCTATCTAAAACATTCTGGAACCTTGAAGGGATATTGTGGTACTATTCAATCTGCAATAAATAATGCAGCTTCTTCTTACACAGTGGAATTACTATCCACAACCTATTCTGAGTCAATAAGCTTCAGCAGTAAATCTAATATTACACTTTCCGGTCAGGGTTATTCAAGCACTATCTTAAACAACCCAATCTCAGTTACAAACTCTAGCTATATATCAATTAATAATATCCGCTTGAACAATACCCTTACAATAAATAGCAGTTCACACACA
>CAZTDB010000108.1:0-7184 GCA_964612385.1 uncultured Ignavibacteriaceae bacterium | reverse complement strand
ATCCATTGGAATTAAGAATAGAGTCGGTTCGGCATTGCCCTGCTGTGCAAAGAATTCTTCTTCGGGGGTAGAGTTGCTGCCTTCAGCAACCTGGTATGTATAATTTATATCGAATGAATAATTCTGAGTGAATCGTTTACTGAAAGTAAAGGTTATTCCTTTAACGTTAGAATAATCTTTATTGATATACATCGAATATGTAACCAAATTTTTTGTAGCGATAAACGGTCCGGCAGTAATCCAGTTTCTCACATCGCGGTAAAAGCCCGTTACGTCCATTAAGAAATCATCCATGAATTCCTGTCTAAAACCGATTTCGTACATTACTGTTCGTTGGGCATCCAAATCGGGGTTCCCATAAACTCCGTATCCGCTACCTGTTTCTGGAACGATATAGGAGCCTCTATTATACAGATATTGGAAAGATGGTATTTGCAGGAAATGACCGTAGGAAAAATGCAGCACTCCGGTAGCACTTATCGGATAAGCAATACCGAAACGCGGACTGAGCTGCCACTTCGGAGTAGCCTTTTTGTAGAAAAATGGCTCTCTTTCTTCAATCGATAATTCTCTAAGTTCAGTTCGAAGGGGTAAATATATATTCGGGTCCGTTGGGTCAACTAAAATATTTGCTCGGGAGTTAAAGTAATCGAGCCTCAGTCCGATATTTATTATGACATTTTCATATTCTATTTTATCCTGCAAATAGGCAGCAACTTCAATCGGCTTATTTTCATACTTCGTTCTATTAGGTGTATTCACTGCAGGTATCGATGGTTCGAAAGGATCAACGGGTACGCCACTTATTCTTTTGGGCTCCAGACTGTAGTCGTCAAATTGTAGCCTGTGCAGCCTGGTTTCAAAGCCTCCTTTAAGTAGATGATTTTGAGAAACCTGGCTGGTGAAATCACCCTTTACGGAAAGGGTATTCGTCTCTCTGAAAAATCTGTGAAGATTAGTTCCTTTAGTTCGAAACGAATAAGCAATTATATTTAATGAATCAGGATGAAGGTATCTTGAATCGTATGGATTTTCAAAAAGGTATTCTTCAAAATCCTTAAAGAAGTAGGAGCCTTTCAATGTATAAAAAGTTGAAGAGGAAAGCATGTGTGTGAAAGTTAGCGTTCCATTGTAGCTGTTGGTAAATTTTTCTACGTTACCATCGGGCACCCATCGGAATGAATGATCATAATCCTGAAAATTTTCTTTTGAGTAAAGGAGTTCGCCGTTCAATTTAACATCCTGACTTGCCCAATAGCTTAGGTTAGCCTGTCCGATGTATCTTTTACTCCAGTTCATCGGAACAACTTCTCCATCACCCTGAGTGCCATCGATATTATACCGGCGTTCCCCGTAAAGATATCCATCGTCATAGATATAGCGAGCATTAACGAAAAACTTCAGCTTCTCACCTAAAACCGGCATCGGACCGCTAAGGCTTCCTTGCAAATTGTAAGTTGCAAAGGGATTAATTTTATCGATATGAGGAAAGTAAGAAGTAAAGTTACTAACATAATCGCTGCTGTAGATTTTTACGTCGCCGTGGAATTTTGTTCCGCCTTCTTTTGTAACTGTGTTGATTATGCCGGACATCGCATTGCCATATTCGGCGTTGAACGTTCCGCTAATTACCTGAAGCTCTTGAACGCTGCTGTTATCAATTTCAATTCCCCGGCTGTTATCGTAAGCGTCGGTTATTGAGATGCCATTAACCCAATAAGCAATCTCTGTTGAACGCCCGCCGCGAATGTGGAAGCTGCCGTCTGCACCTCTCGTAACACCTGCTTGCAATTGCAATACATCGTCAAGCTCAGCTACCGGTAAGTTCTGAATTTGCTCTGCCGAAACTAACGCCTGACTTGAAGTGATGTCTTTTTTTATTGCTTCTCTTCTGCCTTCAACCACCACGGCATCCAGCTCAACCGCAGTTTCTCTTAACTCGAAATTCCGGATTGTTGTTAGATCGATTGAGATTGGAACATCCTCCATTATTACGGTTTGGTAACCGATATACTGAACTTTAACTGTGTAGCTTCCGGGTCGAATGTTCAATATCGTGTAGTTTCCGTTTATATCGGTTGCAGCTCCGAGTGTTGTGCCTTCGATGGTTATGTTGACGAAGGGAAGAGGTTCTTTTGTAACTGCATCGACTACTTTACCGGCAAGTTTTCCTGTAGTGCTGGCAAAGAGTGTACAAGCAGTCGATATTATGATAAGAAAAACCAGAAAAATTTTTCTCATAGAACTCTCCTATATTCTAATTTCATTGTTATCCAAAAGTTTATTTTGCTGTTTAAAGTCTGTTTAGTCTAATTTATAAATTCATCCATGCTGAAAGAATTCAGCAGCAGTTCATTTATTTCTACAGGAACCTTTTTGTGTAAATCATTTATATATGCCGGCAGCTTTTGTGAAAGCAATTCTCTCCGTAACGCTTTTTCTACGCTATTTTTTACAAGCGAAAATTCTTTCGGTTTGCCCTTATTCTTTCCGATTACTTTAAAAATACCGTAGAAGTCGCCAGACATTACAGGACCTATTACTTTGCCAAGTTCGGCATTCCAAAATGTATCTTGCAGCTTACCAAACACTGGTTTCGGCTCAAACCCGATTATTCCTTTTTCTTTTGCAGTTAATTCTCTTAAGGAATTATCAAAAGCAAGATCACCAAAATCTTTACCGGCTTCGATTTCGTGCATTATGCTGTCGGCTTTAGCTTTATTATTCACAATAATTTCCTGAACATTTATTTCATCTTCATTAGTAAAGAAATGAATATTATCATTGTAGTATCGTAACATATCATCTTCCGATATCTGGATTCGATTAACAATTTCATCTCTCTTGTATCTCAAAAAAATATTAGTAACCATCTTATCATAGGTTGTGGCTACTTCCGGATCAACATCATAACCTTTGCTTTGTGCAATATCCATCAGAATATCCTGAAGAATGAATCCTTTGATAATTGTTTTTAACTTCTCTTTTGAATTGACTTTCTCTTTATGGTAAGATGGTAAGGCTTTTATTCGATTTTCAATTTCTGAGGATAAATAAACTTTGTTTTTATGCTTAACACAATAATTAGTTTTGGCGATGGAAATTTGCCTCTCCGCCGATTTAGTCAGCGAGGATGTAAAATACGTCGTTAGTTTGTTTAATTCCGGTTCATTGAACACTAAATCGTCATCGTCTAATAAACTTCCAAGATAAGCTCGTTCGAAAGGAGTCTTTTTGCGGATTTTCAATTGCCGTTCGATAAATGAGCGCTGGCTCTGAAATTCACTTTCCGTTAAGAGCGGGTGCGTTACTTTATCTTCAAGTTTTATGATGCTGTAACCATGTGCCGTTCTAACCGGTTTGGAGATTTCACCAATCTTTAAATTGAATGCCGCTTCTTCAAATGCAGGATCCATCTTACCAAAAGAAAAGTAGCCGATATAACCGCCATTATCCCGGAGAACAGGATCAGTGAATATTTGGCTGGCAAGGCGCTCGAAAGGAACGCCGGCTTTTGCAAGTTCATATAACTCGTTAGCCTCTTCATAGGTAGCCGCATATAAATGTCTTGCTGCAATTTTCTGATTCATTTTAACGAATGCTTCCCGCACTTCATCATCTGAAGCAGTAATTTCGGAATGGATTTCACGATCTTTCAGAAAAGCGAATATTACCTGCTTTCTTGTCCATTCAAGCTCTTTAGTGTATTCATCCGATTCGAAAATATTTTTGTTATCATCGTAATAATACAACAATATTTCATTAACCATATTGTTGAGTATCGAATTTCGAATAGGTCTATTGTCGTTAACACCGGATAAAACTATATAATCTAAGTAGCGGCTTTTAAATTTAGGCAGTGTAATAGTATGCGTATCTACAATTGCTACATCTTGAGATGATTCGGGCTGGGCACTTGCAAAAGCAGCAAATAAAAGTTGTATGTGTAAAAGTGTTAATAAAATCTTCATCAGCCAACCTCTCCGGCAAAAAGCAGAAGACGAGCTATTTAAATCATAAATGAATTTGTTTAGATGCTCTCAAGATAAAATAATATTTTATTTCAATCACGCCAATTCCATACTTAATTTGAAGGGCAGAAGTAAATTCGAAAAACACCCTCATCAACCAAATTAATTTTTTATGCTGAACGAATATCTGTAGTAAAAAATAAATAATCCACTAAAATAATTTGCCCCAAAATTTAGGTTTGGGGATTATATTATTTATCACAAAGATGCTCGCAGAATAAATAATAAAATTTGGTCTTACATACCCATCGTACCTTTCTGCATTATTTAAACTATGGAATTGCAACCCTTCTTACCACTACCCAAACAAGGGTATTTTTTCAAAAAAGCCGAAATAATTACTCGATTTACTACCTAAATAGATAGGAAATAAAAAATCTAATTTCATAGCACTACACTTCATTCTCTGTTACCTTCAAATCGGCTAAATCGTGAATTTTTTTGTAGATGCTTTTCAGGCTCCCTTTTACATCATTTTGAGTTAGAGAAAGAGAATCGGCTATTGTCTTAAAGCTGTATCCCTCTATCAAACCTTGTAAAATACTTTTCTCGTTTTCATTCAGCCCGGAATAATTTTTATCGGAGTTAGGATTCTTTTTCTGCTGAAAATAATCCACCACTTTCCGGGCAATTAAAGAGCTCATCGGCGTTCCGCCTTCAAAGGCATCCTTGATTGCATCGAGCATTTTTTCTGGCGGAGTTTTTTTTACGATATAACCTGAAGCACCTGCGCAAATAGCATCGAATATCATTTCATTCTCTTCATAAATAGTGAGTGCAATAACCACGAGGTTTGGCATAAGCTTTTTTACAAGTCTCGTTCCGTCTATTCCGTTCATCTGAGGCAGGATAAGATCAATCAACAGTACATCGGGATTTAGCTTTTGAATATTTTCGAGCATTACTTCGGAAGAGGAAAATGCGGCAAGGCAGCTAAATCCATCCGAGCTGTCGATCAGAAGTTTCAATCCCTCGCGGATTGTTTTATTATCTTCAACAACGACTATCTTTATCATACAATTCTATAGACGAATATTCATACCTTTGAAATTTAATGAGCCGACGTTCAACAGTAACTAATTAATTCTTAATGCTGATTGATTAAACAAACTTTAACACAATAAAACTAATGCACTCAAAACCTTAAAACTACTACACAATCAGAGGTATTTTTATATTGCCTTACAGTTTTTGAGGGCATTTTACTACCCGAATGAGTGGAGTTGAGAGGAGGTCGATTTCCTGTTAATTAGAAGATGATTGGTGAGTTAATCATATTAGGTTTTAACTTTGTAGGCGGAAATAAAGGATTAGGTATTTTGAGATCTCTTTTTTATTAATCCGGGACTTCTCTTTGTATGAATCACTGCTATAATAATAACCGCATCTGCTTTGGTAAGGTAAATAATTTTATAAGGAAATCTTTTGATCAGGTGTTTTCGTGTATTCTAATATTCTAATTTATGAATTGTAGGATTTCTTGAGATAAATCGAATGCCGGCATCAATATGAAGAAGAAAATCATAATCAAGACCTTTTCTTTTCTCCTCGTACTAAAGAAATGCTTCCCTCAAATCTTTTTCGGCTTCGGGTCTTAATATAACCTTAAAGTGCATACTTTATTCTGTAGAAGTTGTTAACTTTTTGTAAACTTCCTCCCAAGGATTTCCCAAATTAGGATTTTTGTAGTATGCCTCTAACCGCTCGTCAATAATTTTTTTTTCTTCTTCTGATAATTTTACTGCATCTAAATTAGCAGCAATTGTAACCCAAATATCTTCAACTAATTGAATTCTTTCAGGAATTGATAATGCTAGAATGTCGGCTGCAGTAATATTTTGAGGATTATTTTTATTAACTTTTTTTTTATTCATTGCTAAATTCCTTTCTTTTTTAGGTTCATTCGTTTTATCTATTGTATATCATTCACAAATTGCTATTGAACTAATAAAAATATAATAATCTCACGGTTCAATCAAAATCAATCTATTCGTTAAAAAACATGCGGATTAAACACGTTCAACTTTTAAACTCGCCTAACTATAAATAAAGAATTTCACTATTCACTTTTTTCCCGGGATTCGGGCGGCAATTAAGTTTCTGAGCCCTTTAGATTTTATATAGTGTTTCTTTAAAATTACATCGGTAACACAATCGGCTCTTCGTTTTGAGGTTAACCCAAAATGTTATTTGAAGCCGCAATATTTCCGGGTGAGAAATCTTTAACTTGACCAACAGTTCTTCGGAATAAGTAATGAATCAAATCAACCGTTCCTTTAGTGCTTTGGCTACGGCTTCGGATTGGGAGTGGACGTGTAATTTCTTATAAATATTTCTAAAATGAAATCGAACAGTATCGATGCTAATAAATAAGGAATCTGCTATAGCTTTAAAGCTTTTTCCATCAACTAAGCTGCTGAGCATTTCCTTTTCGCGTGGCGTTAACAAATTTGGCTGATCGTGAGGAGAGGTTTGTTTTATCTTATGAAACAAATCAATAACCTTTCGGGCAATATGGGAGCTCATAGGTGCGCCGCCTTCATAAGCATCTTTAATCGCATCCAGTAGTTTTGATGGAGGAGTTTTTTTTATTAAATATCCGCAGGCACCCGCGCACAATGCTTCAAAAATCAGTTCATTCTCTTCATAAACCGTAAGCACAAGTAAATTTACTGACGGAAGTATTTTTTTAACTTCCTTAATTCCTTCTATTCCGCTCATGCCGGGCAGACCAATATCCATTAAAATAACATCCGGATTAATTTTTTCAACTTCTTTAAGCATTGGTTCACAGCGGGCATAAACGTTCCTGCATTTATAGCCTTCGGTGCCGTTTATTAATGTTTTCAATCCTTCGCGAATTGAATCGTTATCTTCAACAACGATAACATTTAAAATTTTATCTGTCATAAAAATCAAATTTTATTATTCTTAAATTGAATATAAACTTTTGGATGCAACATATTCAATTCTATTTATAAAATATTCCCGGAAAAATGCACAATCGTTCCTTTCTCTTTTTGAGAGTTGACTGTTAATTTTCCGCCCATCATTTCCGCTCGTTGTTTCATATTCTCCAATCCGTTGCCGTCTGTAATTGAGTTTATATCGAATCCTTCGCCGTTATCGTTTAAAATCATTTCCAGATTTTTC
>CAZTDB010000107.1:0-7257 GCA_964612385.1 uncultured Ignavibacteriaceae bacterium | reverse complement strand
AATGTTTTATTTCTATATTGATCTTCCAACTCTACTTCATAATCTACATTCATAATTCGATACAGTAATTCAAGGAAAATTGAAAAGACTACTTCTGAAGCAAAACTGGTACCCAAAACAATATTATAATTAAAAGTATTTTTTGGATTTTTCGTTCTGGAATATCTACTATCAACGATATTCACGTTACCTGATAAATCGATATTTACAATATTATAACCTATCCCCAAGCCAAGATATGGCTGAATCATACCGTTGAATGGAATATATAAAACATTGCCTTCTAGTGTTTTTAATGTATGGGTATGGGTAGCTAAATACAACTGAGCTGCATCAAACTCGGCATGATAAACCTTTGCCGATAATCTATAAGAGAATAGAGATTCAAGGGGTTGATATTCGGTATTAATGCTTAAACCCACTCCGGTTAATGAATTTGGACTACTAATGCCTATAGTACCGTTACCACCAATGAATATTTTTTGAGCGGGTGATAAATTGGTTATTAGTATTATAAATAACCAGATAAATTTAATTTTCAACATAGAAACCGCAGCTTAATAATGTTGGTAAAAAACTTCTCTTACATCACTCATGGGCCAAATTTGATATAGGTACCATCCATCCGGAAGGCTTCTGTCACAATCACACGGATTAGGATAATAGCAGCGGTATTCATATATGTATTTCCTTTCAAATCTTCTCATATAACCATTTGCCCAAGCATTATAGCAAAAACTTAAAATATTATCTTCGCTATTTTCTACTTCTAATAACTGAAATAACCATACACCTGGCAATCCTAAATTTGCAGAATGACCTAATAATTCTGAGTATTCTGAAAAATCTTCGTGGGCACCAACCCAATTCATAAAAGACTTATTGCCATATCTATTTTTCATATCTGTCCAGTCCGAACGTTGATCAGTATTTATAAGCCGAGAACACCATACACCTGGAAGACATTCCCACCAATGTATAAAAGAGCTAAACAATACTCCATCTGAATTTAAAACGTAGGCATCAAGTCCATAGGTTCTTCTATAACCAGAAATTATTAATTCAGAACCAGGTGCATTAGTATTAATCGCATCTCTTATCCCCGCCATAGAATAACCACGTTCATATGGTTCATCGACATAATAGGCGTATATACTACCGTATTGAGAAGTTTTCTGTTGAAAACTTTCCGGAAATATTTGAGCCATTATTTTATTAGGAGAAAAAATGTTTGAGACAAGATTAAATTTTGTAAGGTCAAATTCATTAGCAAACAAAATGTAATTGAAGCCATATTTATTTTTTAATTTAGAAATTTCAATTGAATCTATCATTCTATCATTGTGCGGCCATATCCCAACAATAACACCACTTTGAGCTTAATAATAGTCTAAAGCCCAAACCACTACGTCTTTAATCCCGCAAGGATACCCATCTGGTTCAATTATCAAAGAGTCTTGCGGTGGTGGGTCATCTTTTGGCTTTTTGTTAATAGTAGAATTTTCGTTTTCAGAATCTAAATATGTTTGCGGGGGGGGGACGGATTAGTCATTGCAATTAAAAAAAACAGTTAGTAAACAAGTAAATAATGATACAACGAGAAAGTTTTTAATGTGTAACATGATACCTCTCATTAATTGTTTAAAAATTTTCTGTGAGTAACGTAAAAATATTATTTGATAAAATCAAGCACATGTAATACTTGATTTATTATTAGTGTAAGCATTACATTTTTTCTTTATATAAAACAAACTAATCCTTCCTGCAGCGCAGCTGTACAAAGATTAACAATTAGGTATTAGTTGTAGAGAGAAATTTTCATTTTGAAATGTGAAAATGAAAAGAAAATTTTTTACCGCTGTTCAATCACTCTTATTTGCCCGCTAAGGTTATAACTTAAAATGGAATTGAGATGCAGTAGAAAACCGACTACTATTACCATGCTGAAAGTCCCTGATTAATCCGCAGATAATGTTGTTCTTTACAATCTTATTCTAAAGCCGGCATTTAATAAGAGACTGTTTAAGTTAATACGGCTACTAAATGTTGATTTGTTAGTATACTGATCTTCCAGCTCAACTTCATATTTTAGAGTAGTTATTCTATAACTTAAATCAAAATAAATCGAAAATGTTGTCTCAGTTCTAAACCCTACGATAATATTATACGTTAAAGCATTTTGAGGATTTTTTGAACTTACATAATATTTACCTTCGATAATCTGAACATTACCTGATTGGTCGATACTTATAAAGTTATAACCTAATCCTATTCCCGCATATATACGCCCTCTGCCTTGGAAAGGAAGAAATAGTAATTCACCTTCAACTATTTTAAAGGTATGTGTATATCCTCCCAAATATAATGAGTTAAAGAACGGAGCATTATAGACTTTCGTTGATATTCGAATTGAAAATGGACTTGAGTTCGGTTCATATTCACCAAAAACACCTAATCCAATTCCTGTAGAAGATTTGGAGTTCCAGATGCCTATAGAGCCACTACCACCAACGAATATTTTTTGAGCTGGTGATAAATTGGATATTAGTATTATAAATAACCAGATAAATTTAATTTTCAACATAGAAACCGCAGCTTAATAATGTTGGTAAAAAACTTCTCTTACGTCGCTCATGGGCCAAATTTTATATAGGTACCATCCAGTGGGGAGTTATCCATCGCATTCACAAATATTCGGAAAATAAAGCTATATTCATCTGTGAAAAATATAAACGTCATCCTCACCTATTAGCAGCCCTGTTAATCCACCTGCTAATCCTCCGATAGATGCAGAAAAAATAGTTATCGCAAATCCCATCCCGTCCGGGTTTCTATTTAAAATTGCCGCTGAAATACCCGAAGCACCTGCACCTAATAAAAAACCCTTCAACGCCCCATGAAATTTGTTAGAGCAGCTAATATATTTAATTGAATCGACAGGGACACTTAATTGTGCTGTTTCTTTTTCCAAATAAAAAATTGTATCCGTTGTAAATTTAATATAATAGGCTTCAATAAATCTGCCGTCTTTTAACTCAATCACTGCGGATAAATTATTCGGTGTATGCTTTTGATAATTAATGTTAGCAGCATCCGTAGGTTTTATCTTCTTTATTTTTGAAAACGAAGGATACTTTAATATAAGATCATCTTCGCTTTGAAGAAATTCATCTGCAGTAATTGTTGAATCGTTTAGGAGAGTTACTTTGATAGTCTTCCCGCTTAAGTCCGAAATTGTATTATTCAGAAATGCTTTTTTTGATGTGCCCTCCGATCTCACATAATGTGTAGAGCAGCCGGATATAAGCAGGACAATTAAGAAATAACTAACAAATGCTAACAAGTTTTTTAAATTGTGCATAGTCAAAATTAAAACCTGTAATTAATTATTAAATTAACCACCGGGGAAATGAAAAGCTTATCCCCTTATCTCAAATGAGTTTAATATTTCGCTGATAGTTACCTCGAAACCTTTCGACCAATAAATTCCAATTTATCTTCTACTTCTTGTTTTTGCTGTTGATTTATTGAAAGCTTTTGAATTGAATAGTATTCTTCCAATGCTTCTTCATAAAGATTTTTTTCTACTAACAAATTTGCAAAATAAAGTCTGAATGGAGTCATTCCCTTTGTCTCGGGGTACTTCCTGAAAGTTTCGCGTGCAGATATGACGGCTGATTCCTTAAATCCGCTTTCTGCTAATCTTACCGCACCGTTAAGGCGCTTTATACCAAAGTCATTGGATCTTACAAACAGCTCCTGCTTACCGGTTTCGCGCGTTCCATAAACCACTGTGCTTTTCGATTTTACATCTTCCTTTTTCTTTGGTGCACTTAAGATTTCTTCCATAGCAAGAGCTAAGAGAAGTTCGTCGAGCGATAATTTTTTAAGACTTGCAAGATTCACTGCCGATACTTCGTACATCGTAAATTCAACATTACCTTTTTTAAGAATAATGGTTGAGTTCTCTTCCGTAGCAATTACGGTGTTTGGTTTAAATGTTTGTCCTTCAATTACATTTATCCACTGCTCGCTTGAGCCTATTTGTGCTTTTGCTGAGCCTTTCAAATATTGAACTTTAAATTCCTGTGCCGATAATATTGGAGGTAAAAACAGTAAAAGTAATAATAATTTTTTCATAGCTTTATTCCTTTCATTTTATCATATCGATTTAATAAACATCTATTATTTCCACTTTGCCGTTTGCTAATCCCATATTTGTTAGAGCATCGCTATTAAATTTTTGAGAGCCTAATTCCCATGCGGTATTAAAATCCGCTAAAGATGTTGTTTCGACTGCTATCCAAACTTCATCTTTTTGGAATTCATTTTTTCTTAAGAAGTATTTTGTGTCGTTGTTCGTTATAAATCCTGCATATTCGGGGGCAAGCTCCGTATTTACAAGCAGATTGACATGTCTTGTTTCACCGTCTGCCTTATAATCTACTAATGCTGTTTGAACACCCGTTGATTCAAGTATAGCGCTGAACGCTACGCTCAAATCATCACAATCTCCGCCTTTTAATTTTATGGTTTCTTCTGGGAACTGAACATACTCAGCAGTAGCGCGCGGGTCTGAAGTATAAACCAATTCTTTAATAAAGCTGTTGAAAAGAAGCTGTGTTTTTACGAAAGGCAGCAGCAAATTTCGTGTAGTATCTAAAACAGTTTTGTAAGTGCTTAAAATATTTTTTGAATAACGAATTGAAAATTCGAATCCTTTCTTTATAAAATACTTCAAGTTAGATACTTTACCATCCCATGCGTTACTGCTGTTAAGAAGCACCGGTTTTTGAATGCGATCGTCCGGTTCATCATTCAAAGAAAAGACAAAAAAGTCAGCGTACGAGATTTCCGTTTTCGTACTCTTAAAGTTTTCAGGAATCATCGTGTAGAAAGGAATTCTAGCCGTATCACCAGGATTTGCAATGATGTAAGGCGAAATAATTTCGCTATCATGCATTCCTTCTATTTTGCTGAAAGGTTTAATCGTAATTTGTTTGCCACTAATGTTAACAACTTTGCCTATAGCAAACGGAGAATTGAAATAATTTCCGGATAAGGTTGGATAAATATCTTCGATAACTTCAACATCAACAAACTCCAAATGTTTTTCTCTCAAAGTATTTAATGCGAATGTGAAAGCTGCTGTGAATTTATCAAAACTGTATCTGTTATTTATAATATTATGAATTCCTTCCCGGTCAAAAAATGAAAATGAACCTTCGGAATTTCGGTCGGAAAAATATTTCACACCGGAAATTTTTATTCCAAAATTATTTAGCGAAAAAGAAATCGAAGGAATAATTCCTGCTATGAACGGCTCTTGAAATTTATCGTGAAAAACGGCTGCTGAAAAATTCAATTTGCCGTTTAACAAATCGAATCCTGTACTTATTCCGGCTAAAAACGAACCGCTGCTTTCATAATAGACAGAAAATCCCAGTTGGGGAGCTGGAGAATAATTTAATCCCAAAAGTATATTTTTTTCAGTCTTTAATTCATAATTATCGAATTCCGAATTTGAAAAATTGCTTCCGAAGTTAAGCAGATTGACGGAGGAAATTGAGACTAATAAATTTTTAAATAAGAAATAATCAATCCCGATATCCGTTTTCCAGAAAGAAATATTTTCATTGATATTCTCGCGGAACAAATAAATGCTGTCTGAAAAAACCGGCGTCAAAGTTTCTTTATTAAATTCTTGTGTAAAATAGCGCATTGTAAAGCCGGCACTTAAATCATCGGATAAATTTATCGAATAACCCAATCCAAAAAGTTCGTGGTAAGTAAAGTATGTTTGAAGCGAATTTGAGGTGCTGTCATCGATCACTATCGATTCGCCTGACTTGAAAAAGAATTCTTTCAGATATCCGGGTGTATACCGCAGCGTAAAATTATGCGGTGCTAATCTCTTTGATAATGAAATACTATATAAGCTTGAGTTGAAAGTTTTACCGAATTCACCGCCGGTTATTAGCGAAAATGCCCAATCTTTTGTAAGCGAAAAATTTGAAGGCGAAGTTTCGAAGCTGCCGATTGAATTGATTGACTTCCCCGAAATATCATTAAGTCCGGCTAATGAAAATGAGCTTTGAGCAAATATATTTCCCGCATAAAGCATAACAAACCAAAAAATAATATTGAGTTCGTCTCTCAAGGAATATCTACAAAGATAGTGTGTAAACTCTGTGACAAAATATGATACTCGACATTTGCGTTGGTCCTATTGAATTCAAACTTTCTGACGAAAGTGAAGATAAGCCTGTTGAATTTGTCTTTCGGAATTCCGCTAAATAATCTTCCCGGTACAATCAATTCACCATCATCTTTTGTTTTAATTCTGTAAAGCGGCAGCGATGCATTTTTTCTTTTATCGAATGCTCCAATTATTATCTCGATACCGGCAGTATCGGATTTGTTCCAATTTAATTTAGCTCTCAAATTTTTATTTTCTCTTGATCCGGCTAAGGTTATGCTTCCTATAATTTCAGAAGGAGTAGGAATCTGAAATTCTATTGCATTTCCGAGTATGGGATCTAACCTGAAATTTACAGTTGAGTTATATTCATATTCGAATTGATTAAATTGCTGCCCTCTTCTATTAGACAAAACATAATGCATGCCCAGGGTTGTGTCTCTTACCATGCCGTGATCCCTGAACGATATTATGTAAGGCACACGATGAGCCTGGAAATCATTAAAACGTACAACTCCGGGAGTTCTTGTTACAAAACCAATTAGACGACCGCCTGGAGTATGAATAGGACTGCTTCTATCAAAGAAAATCGCAGTGGCAATTGATGAATGAACCTGCTGTAAAACACCCGATGTTTTAACTCCGCTTACGGTTATAAAATTAGAATAAATTGTTGGATTGCGCGCTATACCAGTAGTATCAAATCCATTATGATAAAGTTCGTCTTCGGTGTCTTGTGCAATTAACTCGATTTCAAGCTCATCCGAAATGCCGTTGTCAATGGAGACAAGTTCTGTGGGAAGTGGTTTATCGCAGCCGCTAATAAATGCAAGAGCGAACAACATAAAAGTTATGTTCTTAATTACCTGTTTCATGGCTTTTAAATTAAAGTTGCATTTCGTTATATTCAATCTAAAATGTAATAATTAAACTAAGCAAAGGGTATGTGAATTCATCTCATCGTTTCTTATTTAACTGATTTCATATAATCAAACTATAAACATCGCAGTCAAATTCACATACCCTTTAGCTTTGGGAGAGGCTGTAAAGCGGTAGAG
>CAZTDB010000106.1:0-7263 GCA_964612385.1 uncultured Ignavibacteriaceae bacterium | reverse complement strand
ATAATTGTGTATAAGTATTTTTATTATTTTTTTCCTTATTTATGTTCATTAAGAATCTTTTTGTAGATATTATTATGAAATAGCGTTGAATTAAAATAGATTGAGCCACTTTCCGTAAAATGGCGGCTGAAAAAAGAATAGAGTTTGTTAAAAAGTTCGTCTCTGAATTTGGGGTAACTTTTCAGAGCCGCTTCAATGTCTTTCTTGAGAATATCTTCAATCTTGCGGTAGTAATTTGATTTTATTTTCATCAAATTAACAAAAGCGCCTTGTCCTTCAATCTTGGCGCCTATGAATACATCCTGTAATGCTTTGTAAAATTTTAGTTCTTTGGTCAAAGTATTACCTCAGAATTCTTTCATTATAAATCTTTGTGTTTTTAAGTCCATAAAAAACCTTCCGCCCTCAAGGATAAGAAAAAATTTTGTTTGACTCTCGTCAGATGAAAGCCGTGCAGCAATTTCTTACTCTTATTTTCTCCTCCGAAGTTAAACGAAGGCGACAACACAGTCATAATTACAGTCTCCTTTCCGTGAAAGGCATGTTATCAAATTGCACATAACTTGAGGAATAATGCTTAACGTTAATTAATACCTCAAAAGTTCTTTTATTCCTTTATAGATTGTCTCTCTTGTTGGAAGTATCGCATTCTCAAGAATCGGTGAGTACGGAATATGTGAATCTTTTGCGGCAATTCGTTTTACCGGTCCATCAAGATACTCAAAACATGTATCTGCAATTCGGGCAGCAATCTCTGCACCGAATCCCGCAGTAAATGTATCCTCGTGAATTACAATAACTTTGTTAGTCTTCTTTACTGAATTAAAAATAGTTTCCTCATCTAAGGGAATAATCGTTCTGATATCAATAATTTCTACAGAAAAATTTTCTTCCTCAAGCTTTTTTGCCGCAAAGACTGAATCCCACAAAGAAGCGCCATAACTAACCACTGTAATGTCGGTACCTTCTCTAACAATTTTTGCTTTGCCAAAAGGGACTAAATAATTTTCATCCAGCTCGGGAGACATGGCAAAGCTTTGTCGGTAAAGTCCTTTATGTTCACAAAAAATTACTGGATCATTTATTCTGATTGCGGTTTTTAATAATCCCTTTGCATCTGCTGCATTGGAGGGATAGGCAATGAAGAGACCTGGGACATGCGCAAATATTGATTCAATATTTTGGCTGTGGTACAATCCGCCGTGAATGTAGCCGCCAACGGCTACTCTTATAACAACCGGTGCCGCCCAATTATTATTTGAACGATAACGAATAGTTGCAAGTTCGTCTTTAATCTGCATAAAGGCAGGCCAGATGTAATCGCCAAATTGAATTTCAGCCACGGGCTTTAAACCGGTTAATGCCATTCCTATTGCAACACCTAAAATGCTTGCCTCGGCAAGCGGAGAATTGAAGACGCGGTCACTGCCGAACCTTGTTGATAATCCTTTGGTAGCAGTAAAAACTCCTCCCTTCGGATCTGCAATATCCTGACCAAAGACATAAATCTTTTCATTTATCTTCATCTCTTCATGCAAGGCATGATTTATTGCATCAACCATTACAACTTTAGATCCGGCAGGCTCTGATTTTTCATACTCAAATTTTTCCTTGTATCCGCTTTCGTCGAAAACAAAACGATGTGCCGTTTCCGGTTTGGGATCTTCAAAATTGAATGCTTCATCCGCAGCACGATCAATTTCTTCCTTTACTTCATTTTTAATTTGTTCTAACTCTTCCTTACCGAGAAATTCATTCTTCAATAAGTACTTAGAAAATTTTTCGATCGGGCATCTGCGTAAATCTTCTTCAAGTTCCTGCGGGTCGCGGTACTTCTTCTGATCGTCGGATGAAGAGTGAGAAAGAAGCCGCACTACTTCGGCTTCAATCAGTGCGGGACCATCTCCGTTTTTAATATAGTCAACGGCTTGGCGAACAGCGTTTATCGATTCGAAAAAATCTGTACCGTCAATTTTTTGACGCAAAAGATTTCTATAGCCGCTCATCATCTCAGCAATGGAAGCATCTTTCCCGCCGGTTTGATTTTCAATAGGAACCGAGATTGCATACTTATTATTTTCAATCACAAATAAAACCGGAAGCTTTTCTCTGCTAGCCCAGTTGATTGCTTCGTGAAATTCACCCTGGCTGGTGGTACCTTCGCCGCTGCTAACATAAGTTATATTCTTTATCCCTTGCTTCTTCATTGAAAGTGCAGTGCCAACTGCTTGAAGAAACTGAGTTCCTGTAGGACTTGACTGCGCGGGTAAATTAATTTCGTTAGAGCCCCAATGAGTGGGCAGTTGTCTGCCTCCGCTTGAAGGATCGGCTTCCTTAGCAAAACACTGGGAGAAAAAATTTTTCGGTTCTATTCCGGATGTTATCACAAGCGCAAAATCACGATAGTAAGGGTAATACCAATCTTCTTTAGGATTTAATGTTAAGCCTAACGCAACCTGAATGGCTTCATGTCCGGCACCTGCAATATGGAAAAAAGTTTTGCCCTGCCTTAAAAGATTCATTGCTTTTTTATCGATTTGTCTTGCACGAAGCATGAACCGCAAAGCTTTAAGTAATTCATCCTTCGAAAAAGTTTTTTCAGATTCCACCGGTTGAAGATTTAAGCTTTTGCCGCTTCCCAAGTTTTTCTGTTCAAATTCTGCTTTATTCTTTTTTTCAACCACAATATCACCTTTAGATGAATTCTTTTTCGCCATTCTTATCCTTTCATTTTACTTCATAGTAATGGGTGGAAAAAATATCTTGCTTTGGCAATATATCGACATCACTGTAATTAAAAACAGATTTAAAATTTTTCAGCAAAATATTTTTTACTTCCGAAATATTTATATCGCTGCCTAATTCTCTTTTTAATGAAGTAACTTCTTTATCTGTTATTCCGCACGGAATTATACCTGAGAATAGTGAAAGATCGGTATTCACATTAAAAGCAAAGCCGTGCATTGTTATCCATCTGCTTACTTTAATTCCAATCGCTGCTATTTTTCTGTTTTCAATCCAAACACCTGTGTATTTGAGATCTCGTTTTCCGTTTAATCCGAAATGAGAGCAAGTAAGAATAATTACTTCTTCTAAAGCTCTAAGGTATTTGTGTGTATCCCGATTCCAGCTTGAAAGATTAATAATAGGATAGCCGACAATTTGTCCCGGACCGTGATATGTTATATCGCCTCCTCTGTCAATTTCATAAACAGAAATTTGATTTTGCGTCAGATAATCTTCAGTACCGACTAAATGGTTTCGATCCGCAGTTTTACCAAGTGTGTAAGTATGCGGATGTTCAAGTAAGAATAGGACATCGTTTATCTTATCATTAACACGCTGATTAAAAAAATCCTTTTGCAGATCCCAGGCTTCTTTGTAATCAATCAACTGCAGGTCAATGTAAGTTAGTTTTCGCATTTTATTATTTTGTTTTTCAATCTATTCGGATTTTTAATTTAATACATGAGTCTTCTCTAAAAAGGTATTTTCATTAAGGAAATGTTTCGATTATTAAGAATATTCGAATACAAATTTTTAAACAAGACCTTTTTAGATACGCCTCATAAATAAACCAAAGGCTGCAATTAAATATGAATTACTTCACCATAAGCAGCAGCGGCAGCTTCCATAATGGATTCGGAAAGAGTAGGATGCGCGTGAATTGTTTTGATAATTGAATGACCCGTTGCCTCTAAAGATTTTGCAAGCGACAATTCTGCAATCATTTCTGCCGCTTCCGAACCTATAATATGAGCACCGAGTAATTCGCCATATTCAGCATCAAAAATTAATTTTACAAATCCTTCTCTTTCACCAATAGCAAAAGCCTTACCGCTTGCCATGAACGGAAATTTACCAACTTTGATTTCAATACCTTTTTCTTTTGCTTTCTTTTCGGTTAATCCTATGCTGGCAACTTGCGGCTGACAAAATGTACAGCCCGGAATACTTTCGTAATTGATATCGGGGGGATTAAGACCTTTGATTTTTTCAACACAATGAATCCCTTCCGCCGAAGCAACGTGTGCTAACCAGGGCGGACCTATTACATCACCAATTGCGTATATTCCATTTACATTCGTTGCATAAGTTGACTTATCCACTTTTATATGATTCTTATAAATTTCAACGCCTAATTCTTCTAAGCCAAAACCCTCAACATTTCCCGTAACACCTATTGAATTTAGAACTATGTCGGCAGTTAATGTTTCATTCTTTCCGTTTTGATCAACACTGATTTGAACTTTATCATTTTTAACAACAGCTTTTTTCACCATTGCATTTGTTAAAACTGAAATGCCCCGCTTCTTAAATGACTTTTCAAGAACGGCAGATACTTCTTCATCTTCAATCGGTAAGATTCTATCCATCATCTCAACGAGCGTAACTTTGGTGCCAAGGACAGAATAGAAATAAGCAAACTCGACTCCAATCGCGCCGGCACCAATTATAATCATTTCGGAAGGAAGCTTTTGTAAATTCATAGCCTCGGTTGAAGTAATTACCTTTGTCTTGTCAATCGGTATAGCATCTATTGTTTTAGTTTGGGCTCCGGTTGCGATGATGATATATTCAGCTTCAATAATTCCTGTCGAGTTACTTTTCTCATCAAACAATTCAATCTGCTTTGATGACTTTAATTTACCGTATGCTCTGAATCGATCCACTTTGTTTTTCTTTATAAGAATCTCAACGTTTTTGCTGATTCGGTCGGCAATATCCCGGCTTCTTTTTATGATTCGCGTAAAGTCAAATTCCAGGTCTTTTGTCTTAATTCCATAGTCTGCTCCATGATTTTTTATGGTATCAAAAATCTCTGCATTTTTTAGTAACGATTTAGTTGGAATGCACCCCCAATTAAGACAAATTCCGCCTAAATTTTGGTAATCAATTACAACTGTTTTAAATCCTAATTGAGCTGCCCTTATAGCAGCTACATAACCGCCGGGTCCACCACCAAGTATAGCAATATCATATTTTTCGGGCATTAATTGGGTTCCTGATTTAAGATTTGGTTGTTTCAAATATACATAAGCAGATAGTAAAATGAAAACTACTTGTCATTCAGCAATTAGATAAATGACTTGCAAGTCAGCTATTGAAAATCAATCACTATCAACCGACTAAAATTTAGTATTAGCAAAAAAGTTTAGGAAACAAAAATTAAGTGAACAAAATATTCCATTATTAAAAATATACCTGTTAGGGTGGCTGAATGTGAACCTTAGTAACACACAATTACCCATATACCCTAACCTTATCCGAAGGATCTAGGGATTAGCTTATTGATTTGTAATAAGCTAATCCCTAGATCCTTCGGATAAGGTTAAAAATCGGGGTGTTGGCTGTGTTACTAAGGTCAATAAGGTTTTTTCATTAGTTTTCTTTTGATGTTAATGCAGCTTGCTTTTATTTCTTTCTATTTTTTGTCGGTTAGTAGTGAAAATCAATAAATAAGGACTTCAAAAGCGAATAAAAATTTTCGCTGATCATTAACTCCACATCCGTCCAAAATAAAAGTCCTATATGTCGTTCCTATTTATCTGCCGCAAGGCAGGCAGGTAGGGACGATATATTAGGGGTTGTTTTATAGATGCTTGTAAAAAGTTATAATTTCTTTCACTTTCAAAATTTATTTTAAAATCTAAAATTATCTCGGACAGCAATGTAAAAGGTACAGAATATGTGAATCTGGCTTTAACCTTAGCGCAGAACAAATTATTTTAAATAGCAGATTCAGTTTGAACTTTTACAAATTGTTAATATTGCAGACTCAGGTAAATTCAAAATTTTTATCATAGAGAGGACAGCAGTTATGAACAAATACAAAAGATTAGCTGAAGACGTTTTAAATCTTGCTGGTATTAAAATAAACGGCAATGCTCCATGGGATATTCAAGTTCATGATGAAAGATTTTATAAGCGTGCAATTTCAGAAGCCGAATTAGGCTTAGGCGAATCTTACATGGATCGCTGGTGGGATGTTGAAAAGCTGGATGAAATGATTTACCGTGTTGTTAGTGCCGATTTACAGAATAAAGTAAAGCGTAATCTCAAAGTTGTCTTGCAGCTTGCAGGTTTCTGGCTGATAAATATGCAGGCAAGACGCAGGGCTTTTATAATTGGCGAGAGACACTACGACTTAGGCAACGACTTGTTTCAACGGATGCTTGATAAGCGAATGAATTATAGCTGCGCTTATTGGAAAGATGCTGAAAATCTTGATGAAGCTCAAGAAAATAAACTTGAGTTGATTTGCAAAAAATTATATCTAAAACCGGGAATGCGGATTCTCGATATTGGATGCGGCTGGGGAGCTTTTGGTAAATATGCTGCAGAAAAATACAGTGCCGAAGTTGTTGGGATTACAGTTTCAAAAGAACAGGTTTTTCTCGGCAATCAATTATGCAGCGGGCTTCCGGTTGAATTTAGATTGCAGGACTATAGAGATGTGAACGAAAAATTTGACCGGATCGTTTCGGTTGGAATGACTGAGCATGTCGGTTATAAAAATTATCGCAAATATTTTGAGATCGCACGAAAAAATCTGAATGACGGCGGGTTGTTCTTGCTCCATACTATCGGAGAAGTTCGTTCAACAAAAAGCACAGACGCATGGACACACAAATATATCTTTCCGAATGGAATGCTTCCATCAATTGCACAGCTTGCAAAGGCAGTTGAAAACTTATTCGTAATTGAAGATTTACATAACTTTGGAACTGATTACGATAAAACACTATTGGCTTGGTTCAAAAATTTTAATAACAAATGGAATGAAATTAAAGACAAGTACGGCGAGAGATTTTATAGAATGTGGAAATACTTTTTGCTTTCATCTGCGGGTGCTTTCCGTGCGAGAAATAAAAATCAATTATGGCAAATTGTGTTGTCGAAGAATGGTGTACAAGGCGGTTACGTTTCGGTAAGATAATATTGTGATTCAATGCTGCTGCAGTTTAATTAATTTTATTGAATATAGAGTCATTATGTCAAAATTCGGGTTAGCGCTTGGCGGCGGCGGTGCAAGAGGTTTAGCTCATATCGGGGTGCTAAAAGTGCTTGATGCCGTAAAAATTAATATCAACGCAATCACAGGCTGCAGCATGGGTGCAATAATCGGCGGCTTATATGCTTACTACGGTAATGCTCAACAAGTAGAGGAATTCATGTACGAAGCAATGAAGCATCCTAAATTTCTGGGGCTTGGAATTGACAGACTGAATGAACACGCTAACAAGCCTGATAAAAATTATT
>CAZTDB010000105.1:0-7273 GCA_964612385.1 uncultured Ignavibacteriaceae bacterium | reverse complement strand
CTTTGCAAAATAATCCCATTTACACACAATATTCCAAACATAATTGCTTAATTTAAAAGCAATTTTATAAGCTTCAATATCATTTAGCTTCAAATATTTTTTATTTTCCATCAATAGATCCTTTCGACAATTTAACAGTTTGGCAATTTAACTAAACTTTAAACGGTTCAAACGAAACAAAATCGGCATGATGTACTATTATTGCCTCGATGCTTCTTTTGGCTAAATCTCCTTCTTTAGCATGATAAGCAATTACATGCTGAACCTCCGGAGGCAATCCAAATCTATCCGCAATTGCTACACCGCTGAAAGGATGACGAAGCAGCTTACCTGCTTTGCTGGTTGTTAATTGTCCGTTTACTTTATCGTACTCAACAAGTTTTCCGACGTCAATCAAAATTGCACCGGCTATTAGTGTGTCCATATCAATTTGAATCTCATCGCCAAAATTCTCTTTCATTCGTTTGGCAATATCTACAGCTAATTGTACTGCGGTTCTTTTGTGATTCATGAAGCTGATGTTACAGTCCTTAATGAGCAGCGAGAAAGGAATCACCTCAAGGTCTTCCGCCGTTAATACACTATTTTCGATCGCATAAATCCAGCAGTTCAGAACCTTCTCTTTTAATTCTTCGTTCTGAATCCAATTTATTTCGGGCCATATTTTTAAAACGCTTTCTCTCATGTTTTTTTCCTTAACGAATTATTATTGATTGCGTTCATACAAGGTTAAAAGTCTTTTATAAATTAAGTCAATTATCATACAATGTTCTTGATTATTTCATCCGTCATCTGCTGTGATGTGCAAGCACCTTTTTCAAAAACATCGGGACCGCCTTTAAGCTTTAACATATCATAAGTTTTTACTTTTCCTTCCTCAACCACCTTCGCAATTGCTTTTCTGATTCTTTGAGATTTATCATTTTCACCTAAATGGTCGAGCATCATACAAGCACTTAATATCATGGCGATTGGATTTACGATTGAAGGATTTAATTCTTGATATTTCGGAGCAGAACCATGCGTTGGTTCGAAAACGGCAACGTCCTCCCCTATGTTTGCACTGCACGCGAATCCTAAACCACCGACCAATCCTGCAAATGCATCGCTGATGATATCCCCAAACATATTTTCAGCTACAATTACTCCGTATACTTCCGGGTTCTTGGTTAGCCACATCATCTGTGCATCGATATTTGTATCCCATAACTCAATGCCGGGATAATCTTTTGCAATTGCTTTTGCTTCACTCAACATCATTCCCGATGTTTCGCGCAGTACGTTTGGTTTTTCGCAAACTGTAACGTTTTTATAACTAAATTTCTTTGCGTATTCAAAGGCTGCGCGGATTATCCTTCGGCATGCACCTCTGGACATGATACGGGTTGAGACAGCCATATCCTCGCTTGGGACATGTTTAAATGCTTTCATCTTTGAATGAGTTTCAAGAGCGTCTCTAACTGCTTTCGGCGGATTAGTCCACTCAACACCTGCATACAATCCTTCGGTATTTTGTCTAAAGATTACTGCATTAACGAGAGGTTCTTCAAAACCGTTGTTAGATCGACGAATAAAATTTAGCGGATTTCCTTTGAATGATTGGCAGGGTCGAATACAAATATCAAGATTGAAATGCTGCCTTAAACCCACTATTGGACTGAAGTAGGAATAACCTTTGTCTTTTAAGGAAGGATCTAATTCTTTTGCGGCTGCGTCCTTAGGCTTGCTTGTAATTGCGCCGAACAAACCGATTTTATACCCGGCTAAAAGATCAATCGTACGTTGAGGCAGTGCATTACCTTCTTTGCACCAAAATTCCCATCCGATGTCCCCATGAATATATTCGGCTTCAAAGCCGACTGCATTTAAAACCCTAATGGCTTCCGGGAGAACTGTTTTTCCAATCCCGTCGCCCGGCAATGATACTATTTTTCTTGGCATGATTATCCCCAATTGTTGAATAAATACACTGCAAAATTAGACAATTGCTTAAAGCTAAACAAGAAAAGTGACGGCAAATTGACCTATTCGTTTCATAACGACATATTAAAACCATGCTTAGTCGATTGTAATAACTAAACGAAATCGCAGATATTGTATCAGCTATTAAGTTTATTTTGTTTTTGTAGTTGTTCTGATTTTATGATGTATTAATTGTCTTGTCGTCAGCGCTTACTCACATTCGCTTAAAATAATTATCTTTGAGAAACAAATATTTGAATATGCTGATAAACAATAAAAATGTTAAATTATCACTATCAACCGACTAAAATTTAGTATTAGCAAAAAAGTTTAGGAAACGGAAATTAAGTGAACAAAATATTCCATTATTAAAAATATACCTGTTAGGGTGGTTGAATGTGAACCTTAGTAACACACAATTACCCATATACCCTAACCTTATCCGAAGGATCTAGGGATTAGCTTATTGATTTGTAATAAGCTAATCCCTAGATCCTTCGGATAAGGTTAAAAATCGGGGTGTTGGCTGTGTTACTAAGGTCAATAAGGTTTTTTCATTAGTTTTCTTTTGATGTTAATGCAGCTTGCTTTTATTTCTTTCTATTTTTTGTCGGTTAGTAGTGTTTTTTTATATATAAAAAGGCGAAACTCAATTTCGCCCTAGGTTAGTAGCTCAGTTTAAATCCTTTAGGCGAGGCATCTCAACCTGAAAACGTGTATCAAAAAAAAATCTAAATGATTCTCTTCATTTTTTTAATATCAAAATGATTGCATATTTTTACACGGAATAATTAAAGTCCTTTTTTTAACCATTATTAGACAGTTAATGAAGCATTCCCGAAGCTTGTCATTTCTCTTAATTATCACACTTTTTTATCCTTTGCATGTTTTAGCGCAAGAATTTTTAATTCATAAGATTGAGCCGCCAAATTGGTGGGAGGGAATGAAGCTTAACGAAATTCAATTGATGGTCTATGGTGAAAATCTTGACAATGTAAATGCAGCATTTGAAAAAGGTGGACCGTCAGTAAAAAAAATTCATCAGCAGAAAAATAACTCCTACTTATTTATCGATATTGAACTTCCGCAAAGTTTACAGCCTAAAGAATATTTACTCACATTCACTAAAGGCGGCAATAAATTAGAGGTAAAGTATCCAATTATGAAGCGAGAGCCTTCGGATAATAAACATCAAGGTTTTGATAAGAAAGATGTTCTTTATCTAATAACTCCCGACCGCTTTGTTAATGGCGATGAAAAGAACGATAACATTCCGGGATTTCGCGATTCGTTAAACCGCACACATATTATTGGCAGGCATGGCGGTGACCTTCAAGGTATTATTAACAAGCTGGATTATTTAAAAAATCTAGGTATAACAGCAATCTGGTGTACTCCGCTTGTTGAGAATAACACAGCAATAAGCTATCACGGATATTCGGCTACAAATCATTACGAAATTGATCCGCGGTTTGGCAGCAATGAGCTATATAAAACTTTAGTCGATGAAGCTCATCGCAGAGGATTAAAAGTTATTTTCGATCATGTAAGTAATCATGTTAGTATCGATCATCCATGGGTAAATAATCCTCCGATGGATGATTGGTTTAATGGTTTGGTAGACAATCATTTACAAATTATGCATGATAAAATGTCTTATGCAGATTTATACAGCGACAGTTTAACTATTTTATCGCTTAGCAAAGGCTGGTTCGCTCCATATCTTCCGGATTTGAATCAATCGAATTTTTATGTGGGCAATTACATCGTTCAAAACACAATTTGGTGGATTGAATTTTCCGGTATTGATGGACTCCGCGAGGATACCTATCCGTATGCCGATCAAAAATTTTTGTCCGAGTGGGCAGCAGAAATATTTAACGAATATCCGGATTTTAATATTGTCGGTGAAGTATGGACCGGCGAGCCCGCATTTTTAGCTTACTATCAGAGCGGCAGTTTTTTTTCCAGAGAATTTGATTCGAACTTACCATCGATAACAGATTTTGGCATTAGGGATGTCCTGGCAGATTACGCATCTAACAAAGCTAATCTTTATAAAATTTATGAAACTTTTGCAAAGGATTTCATATATCCTAATCCTGATAAGCTCGTTGTATTTGTTGATAATCATGACATCGTAAGATTGATGTACCTTGCGGAAGGAAATCTTGAAAAGGTAAAAAATGTTTTAACCATGCTGCTTACAACCCGCGGTATTCCTCAAATTCTTTACGGAACTGAAATAGGAATGGTGGGGGATGAAGATCACGGTTTAATCCGGTCTGATTTTCCGGGCGGTTTTCCGGGTGATGATAGGGATGCGTTTGCTACTGAAGGCAGAACAGACAGAGAAAATGAAATTTTTAACTTTGTAAGGGAAATACTAAGTTTACGAAAGAATTATAAAGCGCTGTCAGAAGGACAAATGCTTCATTTCCCTCCCATTGATAATTTTTATGTTTATTTCAAAATATTTAATTCCGATAAGATGATGATTGTTGTAAACGATAATGAAACTGGGAAAGAATTGAATCTCCTTGCTTATCGGAACATTCTTAAAGATGCTTCTAAATTAATAGATGTAAGAAGCGGTGAAGAATATCCTGCAGATGTGCATTCATCTCTAATCGTGAGAGGGAAAGAATCTTTAATCTTAATTGTCGATTGAGCCTTATAATTTCTATTACTACAAAACAAATAAAATCATTACTCCATTATCTAAGAGCCTGATATGCTTGAAATACAAAAAAAATTAACTAACTCTTTTTACATACTATTGAGTCTTCCTGCAACGGCAATGGGCTTTGCATTGTCGATACAAATTGCGGCATTAAGCTGGCTGCTCAATACTCAGTATGGATTAAACATTGAAGAGATTGGTTTCGTTTGGGCGGCGGGTCCGCTTGCCGGAATATTCGGACAGGTAATTATTGGATTAATCAGCGACAAGGTGTGGTTTTGGGGAGGAAGGCGTCGCCCCTTTATTTTGATTGGTGGAACATTGGCTGCTGCAATGCTGCTGGCTTTACCCAACATCGATCAAATTAATGAAGGATTAGGAATCGGAAGCCTGATTGCAGTAGCATTGATAATAGCACTAACATTAGATCTGGCAATAAATATTAGTTTCAATCCAACACGTTCAATAATTGCTGATGTTACACCGGATGGAATTCCGCGCACTAAAGGTTATACATGGATGCAAACAATTTCCGGTACGTTTGGAGTATTGGCTTACGCAATCGGAGCGATATTCGGTAACTACTTTTTGATTTATGGCGGGGCTGTTCTTGTTCTGCTTTTTTCTTTAGTCCCGATGTTTTTTATAGTTGAGAAAAAAGAACTCATCCCGGTTGAATCTGAAGATCCCGCCTTAATAAAAAATGCGACAAAAACAGAGTGGGGTGAATTATTCAAATTATACTTCGCACATGGCTTTTCGTGGATAGGTGTTCAAACTATGTTCGTATATATTATTATTTTCATTAAGCAAAAAATGTTTTTGGTAACCGATTTTCAGGAAAAGCTCACTCCTCAGATTGATAAAGAAATCGGGCAAATAATTGCTATATCTTTTCTCGTACTAAATGCTGTGGGTGCAATTCTCCCTGCATTTGTACTAGAACCGATTACTGAAAAAATCGGTCGAGTGAAAACCCATCTAACCTGTGTTGCTATCATGTCGGCAGGTTACTTTGGAATAGCGTTCTTCGCGTATGATCCAACCGCATTGTATATCTTTATGGCAATCTGCGGGATTGGCTGGGCTGCAATTGTCAGCTTACCTTTTGCGATTATGTCTGAAAAAGTTAATAAAGCAAGAATGGGCTTCTTTATGGGAATTTTTAACTTATCGGTAGTGCTTCCGCAATTAATTGTTAGTATAGGATTAGGCAGCGTTATCAAAGCAGTTGAAAACAAAAATATTATTTTTCTCATCAGCGGATTTACTCTGGCTATATCATCTATTCTATGGGTGATGGTTAAGGAGAAGCGAATTAAAAGTATTGAAACAGCTTCAACTGCAGGCATTCATTAATATAAAAAGAAGAGACGCTCGGTAGAGCGTCTTTTACGTAAATTATAATTTTACTCGCAAACAATTTAATACCAATTGTGAATCTTTCAGGTTATTCGTTCTTCAAAATAATGTGGCTTATCAAGTTTTTTCGCTTAGACGCCCTTTCCAAAGGATCATTATGATCGGGCGGCTCTACTTTAAATAATTGCATTCAACAATTATATAATTTTTTTTGCACGTTCCTCATCTACATCTTTAACTATCATAACGAACAATCCTGCTAATATTAACGAACCTCCTCCTAATAGCAGTGCATAGATTGCCTCATTGCCGGCAATATTCTTCACAAAAAAACCTAGGATACTAGCTGCTGTTATTTGTGGAATCACAATAAAGAAATTAAATATTCCCATATAAACTCCCATTTTCTCGGCAGGTAATGAACCGGCTAATATCGCGTAAGGCATAGCAAGTATCGATGCCCACGCCAAACCAATTCCTAATTCCGATATTAACAGTAACTGAGGATTCTTAATTACATAAAAAGAAGCTAACCCCAAACCACCGCAAATCAGGCTAATCATGTGAACTGTTTTTCGGCTGGTTAATTTTGCTAACCAAACAAGAATAAAAGCCATCACAGCGGCGAAACCATTATAGACAGCCATAAGCACTCCTACCCAATCAGCGCCTTCATTATAGAGTGCCGACGTGGTATCGGACGCACCGTAAATATGATGGGTAACCGCGGGAGTCGTATAAATCCACATGGCGAACAAAGCAAACCAGGAAAAAAATTGAACTACGGCAAGCTGCCTCATCGTTACAGGCATTTTGTAAAGATCGTTTATGACAACTACTACACCATCTTCTGTCTTTCCATACTTGGTCAATATACCTACAACGATTTGAAGCAAGCCGAATAATGCCGAACCGACAAATAAAACATAAAGCCCAAAATCTTCTTGATTGATTACTAAAAACAAAACAACGCTTGCAGTAAGTCCTATAATCAACCAAATTAAACCATTTCTGATAAGAATAGAATGTGATACCGGTTCGGTTATTCTGCGTATGGAATTCTGCTCTTCGGATTCGGAATATCTTTTCAGTTCTTCGGGTGAGTATTCTTTTGAACTAATGACAGTCCAAAGAACAGCTCCTAAAAAAACAATTCCGCCTATGTAAAACGAGAATTTAACCGAGTCGGGTATTTCACCCTCGGGTGCGGTGTTCGCAATGTTGAACCAGTTTGTCATCATATAAGGTAACGCCGAGGCTACAACA
>CAZTDB010000104.1:0-7317 GCA_964612385.1 uncultured Ignavibacteriaceae bacterium | reverse complement strand
TTTTTTCGAAAAAATTAATTATGGACAAAGCAATTTGTCTGCTTCCAATGATGATTAAAAGGAGTACAAAGAATACAGCAATAATCAGAACAATGGTTCTTCCATAATCGTAAATATATGCACCGATTAATGCAATAATAATAAGCGAAACGAAATCTGTTATCCGTTCAACAAAAATGATAGGTGCAGTTTTACTTACCGGAGTACCATTAATTTGTTTAACTAAAAATGATTTTAATAACTCCCCCATTTTACCGGGAGTGATGCTCATAATCAATCCGGCAGCAAAGATTGATAATGAATCAAATTTCTTTACATTAATGTTAAGTACGGATAAATAATAATCCCACTTATAAAATCGTGTTAAATAATTCATAAGCGAAAGCAGCAGAAGTATAGGTAAAAGAAGCCAATTAAAATTATTAAAAGCTGTTAAAACCTGCTCGAAATCGCCGTAAATAGTTAAGCTTAGATATAAAATCCCGGCAATAATTGTAATTAAAATTAACCTGTTTTTGAGCTTATCTATCAATCAGTCAACCTCAATAAGGCTAAATATAATTTGGAAAGTGGTAATCCAACTACGTTGTAAAAGCAGCCATTTATTTTTTTGATGAATACTGCACCTAAATCGTCCTGAATACCGTACGCACCGGCTTTATCCATCGGACTGCCGGATTTTATATAGTCTTCAATTTCTCTGTCATTTAATTTTTTAAATGTTACTAAAGTTTTTTGGTAATCGACAATCGTTAAATCTTTTTCTGTACTATGAACAGCAAATCCTGTATAAACTGCATGCGTGTTACCGCTCAATTTCATTAAAATATTTTTTGCGTCTTTCTCATCGCGAGGTTTCCCGATAATTTCTTTATTTAAAACCACAATCGTATCTGCTGCTATGATTATCCCCCCTCCAACTTTTTGTATTGCAGCTCCTAATTTTTCTAATGCCAAACGTTTTACAGCTTTTATAGGTTTTTCACCATCATTAATTTTTTCTTCAATATGTACTTCAATTGTTTTAAAAGGAAAATTAAGCTGCGATAAAAACTTTTTCCGTCTTGGTGACTTTGATGCTAAATAAACCGGCAGATCAAATTGGATCATGAATGGTTATCCTTCTTAAATGCGTGCCCGGATAGTAATGATTTAATATTTCTTGAAATTTAATACCTCGACTTGATAACGCCAAAGCACCCCATTGACACATTCCAACACCGTGTCCGTAACCCTTACCCGCTAAAGTAATCTCTTCATCTGAAACAAATTTAATTTCGAAGTTGCTGCTTCTCAAAATACCGTTATTGTTTGAATTTCTGATTATGAACCTAATCCGATTACCAAAAATGCTGAGTGAATCTAATCCGGACTCACTTTTAAATATAATTTTTAATTCATTTATTCTGCCTGACGAAAATCTGCTGACAATTTGGAGATTAACAACAGATATGTTTTTATCCTCCAACAATCCAGCCGTATAAAACCTTTTGGATAACTCTTGAAGTGTGTATTTCTCTTCCCAAAAAAAGCTTGGAGAAATTTTGCAATAAGGTTCATTGCCATCATCGTGACTGATAAGATACGGCATCCCCTCGTTAGAGAATACATTTCTTACATCTTCAGTTGTACCCCCGCAGGTTGAGTGATAAAAAGTTACAGCATGTTTCTCTCCAAACATCAGTATAACATTTTGAGTTTCAACTGCTGCACGGTTTGAAATTGAAGCCTCAATTGCTGCCCCGCCGTAAACCTGATCTCTGGTATCAGCATAAACATCAAAAAATTCTTTACGTTCTTTTATTTTTATCAGTGCATAGGTTCTAGCACATATAGTGAAAGCTTTAAGTGCTTCAAAATATTCGTTATCCCTGCCAAGGGGCATCTCAGCCGGTATTACACCTTTTAAATATTCTTCCAATGGAAGCCGATTTATGATTAGAATTGTACTATCCCGATTTACAATATTCAAAGAGCCTCTAAAACTTTTATCATTTAGCTGAATTAATTCATTCTTATCAACCGGCTGCAATTCAAAATAAGGCGAATCATAGCTCTTACCGGCTGTTTGAAAAATTAACGAATTATTTGTGTGTATTATTTTAGTCCGGCTTTCAGCATTCAATACTGCGATTATTTTCTTTCCATCCCTCAAGTAGAGTGAATTATTTAAAAGAAATTCTGTCTCGTTTATCTTTTCTTCGATAAGTACACGAATCAAAATTTCCTTCGGGAGGTCTGAATCTTTTAAAGTAAATTTTTTACTTGATGAACAGCCATAATGAAGAAGTAAAAGGACACCAAGCTGCATTATTAAAATTATTCTAATCAGCATTTAAACACCGAAAAAATAAAACAAAAAAAGAATTTACACAGAGAGAATTTTGAGAATGGATTTTTAAAGTGGACGATTGGAGCGACCCTTGCAGATCTTATTAACGGAACATCGCTTTTATACTGCCCCAAGTTCTCTTCACGCCTGATATGTTGGGAGTTACCGATAGTTCTGCCGAATAAGTTACTTCATCGTTGCTATCAACGATTTTAATTCTATAAACAAAAATTAATTCAGTCGTTTTATAGGCTGTTTCATCAATATAAGTATAGATTGAGTTACTGCCTTTAGGCTTTACCGTTGTTATTTCAATATAATAAGATGTTTCGGGAGGTTTTCTTTCAATTATGAAATGCTTGAGATTAGTCTCTTTTGAGGTTTTCCATTCGAGGCGGACATTTCCTGATTCACTCCAGCCGTGGAAATATTCCATATCTGCACCGCCAAAAGCCAGGCTGCTGACCAGAAAAACGATGAATATTTTTAGAAGGCTGTTTTTCATGGTCAAAATATATTTTGCCTTTACATGAATGTCAAGTTTTTATTCAAACTTCTTTTTTGCAACTTTGACATTGAAATGTACAATAGTTTTACTAAAGTAAAAATTACTGAACAAGGATAGATGTAAACAAGGGAATCAGCCTTCTAAATGACCTTTTGGAAAAAGAATTTACTTATTGTATGGATTTGTCAATTTTTAGCAATGGTCGGAATGAGCGCAATTGTGCCGTTTCTTCCGCTGTTTGTCCGCGAATTAGGGGTAACAAGCCTTGAAGAAACAGCCGGCTGGAGCGGTTTAGTATTTGCGGGTCCTTTTTTCATCTCGTTTTTTCTAACACCAATCTGGGGCAGCCTTGGGGACAAATATGGACGGAAAATTATGACTCTCCGTGCCGTCTTCGGGTTGGCGCTTTCACAGCTAATAATAGGATTTTCTCAGGATGTTACTCATTTATTTATCGGCAGATTACTGCAAGGTGCGTTGAGTGGATTTTTACCTGCAGCAATGGCTCTAATTGCTTCAAATACTCCCGAAGAAAAAACTGGATACGCCTTAGGACTGCTTCAATCGGCAACTTCAGCAGGAACAGTGCTGGGACCTTTAATCGGAGGAATAATTTCCGATTTGATTGGTTTCAGAAATGTCTTTTTTGTGGTATCCGCTCTTTTATTTCTAACCGGTTTCCTTGTTTTGATTTTTGTGAAAGAAGAAATAAAGGTTAACAATAATGAGAGACATTCATTTATACAGAATTGGAAATTCTTGCTCAATAACAAAATTTTGAGATACTCTGCTGTGATGATTGCTTTAACTTCACTTGGCTTTTCTTTTGTGAGACCAATATTTGTTCTTTACGTTGAGACTTTAAATATCAGCGCTAAATTTTTACCAACTATTACTGGAGCTCTATACAGTATCGTAGGAATATTCTCCACAATTTCTGCTGCCTGGTGGGGCAGGCGTATAGAAAAACATGGAATAAGAAAGAATATCGTCGCAGCATCTCTGATAACCGGCTTGATGTATTGCATACATACTTTTATAGATGATCCCTACACTCTCATTCCGGTAAGAATGGTACTTGGTTTTGGGTTTGGAGCTTTGCTTCCGCTCTTATTCACATCTATCAGCAAAAATATTTCACTAGGTAGAAGAGGGGGTGTGTTGGGTGTCGCTTCAAGCTTTCAAATTTTAGGTAATATTATCGGACCGATTGCGGGCGGTTTTTCTGTGGGAATAATCGGATTAAAATTTTCTTTTTTAATGACCGGTATAGTCTTCTTTTCTATGATATTTATTTCTTACTTTACACTAAGAGAATAAACTAATCGGGATACCAATTTCCGAAAAGAAATTTTAAGTAAATTGCAAACGAGTAAAGAACGATATAAACAGGTAATGCTATCCAAGCCCAAACCAATCCACCTTTTAGGAACACACCCAAAAAGTAAGCTAATGGCACGAATACTAATACGTTCGTAATAACCTCGGCTTTCATAACAAAAAGTGTTTTTCCTGCGGCTTGCAAACCGTTCGCAAGAACCACTCCAACAGCATAAAAAATTTGAGCAAATCCGGCAATACGGAGAGCCGGTGCTGCCGTATCAATAATTACTTCGTCATTTGTTATTAAAAGCAGTACAATTTTGGGAATGGAAATAAATATGATACCCAGCAGCAGAGTATAGTAGGAAGCTACTTTTGCTGTTTCAAATCCATAAATTTTTGCAAGCTCAAACTTGTGCGAACCTAGGTTATTCCCCACTAAAGTTTGAACTGCTATCCCGAATCCGAAACATGGAAGAAAAGACATAAATAATACGCTTATAACTGCTTGAGTTGCCGCTTGCTCTACAGTGCCAATGATTCCTATAATCGCAACGAATATTAGAAAGCTAATTAAAATAAATATATTTTGAAAGGAAACGGGCAGGGATAGTTTGTATAAATTTCTTAGGATGGCGTAATCAATTCTGAAGTGTTTAAAGTTTGCAAATCGCTTTCTGTTAAAAGGCAGAAGTATTACAAACAAGTAAAAAATTACATCGAAAAATGTAGCTAATGTTGAACCCAAACCGGCACCGGCTAATCCCATTCTTGGTGCGCCGAAGCTGCCGTAGATTAATATATAATTAAAAATGACATTCAATAAATTGGTCAACAAGCCGGAGAACATGAAAATTTTCGTTTTGCTTATCCCAAAAAAGAATCCTCTGAATGAAACTGAAATAAGAAAAAATGGAATACCGAGAAATCGATAGAAAATATATTCACCTGCATATTGCCCAACCAACGGATCGGCGGCAAAAAAGTTCGATATATCAAATGCAAAAAAAGTCCCGATGGAAGCAACTATTATTCCTATTGTAAAACCGGCTATTAAAGAGTTATTGAGTGTAATTCCGCAATCGAGATAATTTTCCTCTCCAAATTTTCGAGCTACTATTACGTGTGTACCAGTGGCTAAGCTGGAAAAAAAGCTGATTAACGCCCAGGTTGCCAACACTCCCAATCCCATTGCAGCAAGAGCATACTGTGCCTCTTCCAACCTTCCCACCATAGCCGAATCAACGAGAGATACAACCATCTGCGTTGATAAGCCTGCAATAGCCGGCAGTGCTATACGAAGTATTTTCTTATAGTATAGTCTGTTTGGTAAAAGATTCATTGGTTGTTAAAATAGGAAAAGATTGCCTCGATTTAAATAAGGTTCAAAAATCCCGTAAAAAAGCTGCTAAGAATTAAATGTATATAGTTTTGCTATTTGCGTATTATTATTAGAAATAGATCATTTGTATTAATATTATTCTTGACATTTTAATCAAATTTTTCTAAGGTTATATACGTTTTTCTAAAACATAAATTTAGGAGGCTCTTATGATCCGTAGGATTACTATCTTCTTCTTCATTTCTCTCACCTTAACACAAATACAATCATTAAGTGCTCAAACATTCGATGGAGAATGGAAATGCGATTATGCAACATACGATACAGATGTTAACGATAATGCCATTGCTCAAAGTTGTATTTCAATTGCAGCATTTAGTGAGAATACTTTTGTTGCTTTATCACATCGTGTTCCTACTGCAACTATCGGTATAACAAATTTTCTTGTCGGTTATAAAGATGCCGATTCAGCAAAAGGCAGGATGGGAACGCACTACGGTGGTCGAGGCGATCGCCAGCTTTGGTCAAGCGGTTTTGATGCAGTTGAAATGTATCAAGCATTTGATGTTGCTGTTCATGAAGATTTAATTTTTGTCGCTAATAATGACCCTGCAAGAAACATTTTAGTATTTAAGCTTGGTGCAGACTCTGTAGAATCATCTGATTACAGAATGGCTACTCAAACAGATTCAATTTGGGCAATATCCACCGATGCTTCTGGAAGAGTATATGTCAGTGCATATGATCCGGCAACTTCTTCCTCCAAAATTCTCGTTTATGGATCGGTTGCAAACGAAGCTGAATGGGGCGGCACTCACCTTGCCGAACCAATAAGCGTAATCGATATTTTGGAAAAAACCGGTGACACCGGCTTGGTTAGAGGTATAGGTCCAAGCGCGGATGGTTCGGTAGTATATGTATCAAACTTTGATACTAAAAAAATCTATGCATTCACAGGTAATCCTAATGAAAATAATTATCAATTAAACAATGGCTTCAATTTTACTTTAGATGATACTTTCATCGCATCAAGCGGAGTTGATACCTTAGATCCCGGTCCATGGGGCTTAGGATTAATGCCTGAAAAGAATATACTATTTGTAGCTTGCGATGTTAGCTTTAGACTTGGCGTTGGATACGAGTATGGCAGAATCTATCTATTAAATCCAAATACCGGCGAAATGTTAGATACGATAGACGTTGCAGATTGGAATTTCAAAATGACGGGAGCTTATAATACAAGACTTGGTGGAAATTCCCCCGGCAACGCATCGGGTTATACTTCAACATATAATGTTTCCTTTGATGAGAATTTCAATCTATACTCACAATCATATTACGGATGGACTGTTGAAAAATGGTCATATACTGGAACTCTTCCCACAATTCCATTAACTATTGTTAGTGTCCGAAGAGAAGAGACGCCGGTTCCAAATGAATTTAGTTTATCTCAAAATTATCCGAATCCATTTAACCCAATAACTACTATCGAGTTCTCGTTGAGTGAAGATAGTGAAATCAGCTTATCGGTTTACACAATCACAGGTGAGTTAGTTACAGACCTAATTAATTCTTCGCACTTCACAAAAGGAAACTATAAATTAGCTTTTGATGCGTCGAAGCTTGCATCAGGAACTTATATTTATACTCTGAAAAGCGGTAGTAAAGTATTGTCAAACAAGATGACATTAATAAAATAATAATCTGTTCAAAAGACAGAAAATTAAATTAAAGAGGAAAATAAAAAGGGAGTACAAAAATGAAAAAAATATTCGGATTGAATATTATCGCAGTATTGGTATTCTTCTTCTC
>CAZTDB010000103.1:0-7389 GCA_964612385.1 uncultured Ignavibacteriaceae bacterium | reverse complement strand
AAAAGCAGTGCCCATGTCTCTTCCATCCAGCAAGATTAATAATCTTCTGTTCAATGAACTATTAAATCCGCGTGCGTTTATGTTGAAGTCGAACAAACCACTTTGAGCTATATCGATACCAGCTTCTCCCTCAAGAAGCCGGGCAAGCTGTCCGTGCCCCGAATTACGCTGAATTTTTTCCGCATTTATTACAGAAATAGATGAAGGAGCTTCTGTTATTCGTTCCCGTCTTAATGAAGCTCCATAAACCAGCACTTCCCCGACTTCGACAGCCAAATTTTTAAGCCTTACGTTAAGTTGAGTCCGCTGTCCGCTGTTTATTTGAACCTCTGCCTGCTGAGTTTCATAACCGATTGCAGAGATAGAAACAGTATATTTCCCCGGAGGTAAACCGGAAATAATAAAGTTGCCGTATTGATTTGTGGCAGCACCATAAGAAGTTTCTTTAAGTACTATATTGACTAGGGGAATGCCCTCTCCGGTTTGGGAATCTACAACGCTTCCGCTCAAAATACCTGGATTTTGTGCGAAAGTTAATCCTGCTCCGAAGACAATAATAATTATGAATGAAACAATGAGTAACGATTGAATCGACTTTTTCACTTTTTCCCTCGGGTTACTTAAAAATATTTTTTTGGAGTGATGATCCGATTTTTAAACTAGAAAAAAAATTGAGAGATGACACCTCTATAAAAAGTATAAAACCTGTTTGTGAATACTGACTAAGTTTGATAGCTATTCACTTAAGGAGACTCAGTGCCATCTCTTCGTTAATCATTTCAGTTTATTATTTCCTATGTCTAATCTATTTACCGTTGTAAAAACACTAAAAGTTTTTTGCTGTCATAGTCTGTGTTTTTCCGGGTGCTTCGGCATCACCAATTAAAATAATTTTAACCGGACCAACATCCGGTGCTAACCATAATCTTGCTGTTTCGCCTACAGATAATTCTTGATTATTCGCTTGCAGAAAAACCTTCCTGTAAGCACGAAGTATATAACACTCGTAGTTTTGTCCTCCGATGGTTAAGGTTTCCTTACCGGTGAATTTAGCAAGGATTTCTAAACGAATTTCAGCGCCATAAGCCGATGCAAAGAACACGCCTGAAAATGCTGTCCATTCCTTATCCAATCCTTCACTTGGCTTTGCTAACGAAATCCATTTCAATGAATCAGCACGAATACCTGATGCGGAATCACCTGGTGTAGCATAAACTTTGGTACTTCGATAGAAAAATCCAAGGCTGGTAAGGAAGTCGAAGTTGCCTGTTACAGTATCTTGTCCAATAAAAAATGTTCTAACACTAACAGCACCAAATGCGGGAATTTTCGTAGTATCAAGTACTAAAGTTACAGGCAGCGTAGGATGCGGAACCAAGCTTGATGAGCCTGTTACAATCCATCTGGATTCAAAGCCGTTTTCGCTTCCGGGTATCGGTGTCTCGGTGTCAGCAGCGAGTAAACTACCCTGTCCGTAAACTATCACACGACCTGCGATTAAGGGGAAAAGATTCTTTGGTATTGAGGTATCGTCTATGGGGGGAGTAATAGTTTCATCCTCGCTGCAGCTTGTTATAGTAATCGCTGTTGTAACTGCAAAGAGCAGCATAGTGAAAGCCAGAAAAATTTTTAAAGTTTTCAAGTATCCTCCGATGAAAGTTTGGTAATTTAGTTATTTTGCCTTGCACGATTGCTTAATGGGTAACAATTTTAGCTAAACGAAATATGAGAGTCAACAAAAATTTAATATTTAATAAAAATTATATATAAATTTTTGTTAATTGAATATTAAAATAGCTTGCCCGGCAAAGCCGGCATTTCTTCCGTAAATGATTGGAATGTAAAAAGTTAGCTTTAATTTGGAGTGTAAGACTGCGGGATGCTCATTCTAAGCTAAAAAGAAGCTCACCCTTTTCTACTGCTTTAGATTCTTGAACGTGAATATCCAAAATTGTTCCTTCCTTAGGAGATTTAATGTCGTTCTCCATTTTCATTGCTTCAAGAATCATGATCGATTCCCCCTGCATAATATGTTCCCCTTTCCCTTTTTTAATCTTGAGTAACATTCCGGGCATCGGGGCGATAACATCAATTTTTCTGCTGCCCGCGGTTTTATGCTCAATTAGCCTGGCGGCTTTTTCCTGAAGTGAAGTTTGAATTAGAACATCATAGGTTTCAGAATTGACGGTAATGAGATATTCGCCATTCTTCTTTTGATGATAAGAAATGTGATGAAATTTATCGTCAACTTTTAAAATATAGTTAAAGAAATCTATTGAGATTAATTCATAAGTATGCAGCTTTCCATCAAGGTTTAACTCGTGGGGATTTATAACACGCACTTCCCTCCTCTTTCCAGCTATTGTTACAACAAATTCATTCATATAGTTGATTGCTCCAAGTGTTGGATTTTAATTCTTCGTTTGAACTCACACCGTTTGAAATTCTCAATGTTTTTATTAACGCAGCGAAAACTGCTGCTGCATCGCTGCTGTTGTCACGAATCTGGCTCTTTTTTAACTCTTTACTGAAATTAAATTTTTGTTCTAAAAAATTAATATCGAAGTTGCCGGAGGCAAAATCTTTATTCTGAAATATCTGGATTAAGAAGCTCAAGTTAGTTGTTACTCCGGCGATGTGGTATTCATTCAGTGCTCGAATCATTCTTTGAATTGCTTCCTTTCTGTTGGCAGCCCAGCAAACAAGCTTCGAGATTAGCGGATCGTAGTAAACATCTATAATTGAACCGCGGCTGAACCCGGAATCCACTCTGATGCCGGGTCCTGCCGGCTCTATATATTCATAAATATTACCGGTTGAGGGAAGAAAATCGCTGGCGGGATCTTCCGCATAGATCCTGCACTCGAAGGAATGACCGGATATTTTGAGATCTTCCTGCTTAAAAGAAAGTACATTTCCGTTTGCGATTGAAATTTGTTCTTTAACCAAATCGATACCGGTTATAAATTCTGTAACAGGGTGCTCAACCTGCAAACGCGTATTCATTTCTAAAAAATAAAAATTTTTGTTTGAATCCATTAGAAATTCCACCGTGCCTGCGTTCGTGTAATTGCATGCTCTTGCCGCATTAACTGCTGCATTGGTAATATTAATTCTGGTTTGCTCATCAACAAATGACGACGGTGCTTCTTCAATAATTTTCTGATGCCTTCTTTGAATTGAGCATTCCCTTTCGAATAGATGCGCATAACTGCCGTGTAAATCGGCAATTATTTGAACTTCAATATGACGGGGATTTCCGATAAGCTTTTCGATATAAATTGAATCGTTAGCAAACGCTTTCAATGCTTCGCGTTGAGTAGCTTCAAATGCATCTTTAAAATCGGTTGGACTAAAAACTTTTCTCATTCCCTTGCCTCCGCCGCCCGCCGCTGCTTTCAGTAAAATAGGAAAACCGATTTTTTCAGCAGCGCTAAGCCCTTCCTCGATAGATGTGATTGGTTTAGTTGTTCCGGGTACTATCGGAACACCGTGCGACTGCATTAATTGTCTCGCTGCCGTTTTACTGCCCATAAGCTCAACCGATTTTGATGAGGGACCAATGAAAATTAGCCCGGCTTTTTCCACATCCGAAATAAACTTTGCATTTTCAGAAAAGAATCCGTAGCCGGGATGTATAGCATCGGCATGATTCTTTTTTGCAAGTGAAATTATTTTACCGGGGTTTAGGTATGAATCGGAAGATACAGCTTTACCGATAAGATGGGCTTCATCAGCTAACCTAACATGCAGTGAACTCCGATCGGCTTCAGAATATACTGCCGCAGAGACAATTCCAAGTTCACGGCATGCCCGAATAATTCGAACCGCAATTTCCCCTCTGTTAGCTATTAAGATTTTTTTTATCACTCTTCACCTTAAATTAATTCGGCAATGGTTACACCATCTCCGCCAAATTCTATAGATGCAAAATAATAATTTTTTACTTTATCATGCGACTTCAAAATTTCTGCTACCGTTCTTTTCAGTGCACCCGTTCCTTTTCCATGCAAAATTTCAATTCTTTCTAAGCCTGCCATATATGCATCATCCACAAAACGAAGGATTTCAAACTCAGCCTCCTCGGGTTTTTCACCTCTAATATCTATTCTGAATTTTAAATCTCTTTGCACCTGTACAACTTCATTGTGATACGCTAGCGGCTGCTCGGATTTGACTGCATGCTGCAAATCCTTTGTAGCAACCTGCATTTTAATTGAACCGGTTTTTATAAGCGCTTTTCTTTTTTCTAAATCAATGGAAAGGATTTCACCTTTAGTTTCTGTGTTTTTAAGTTTCACTATGTCACCGGGCTTTAGCGATTTTTCCTCTTCTAAAATACCTTCCTCTACGAATAGAGCTTTGTTCTTTTGTTTTAATTCAGAAAGTACTTTTCGGGAAGCCTTTATCGTCTCACTATCCGCTTTTTTTTCCTTCAACTCTTTAATTACTGCTTCAAAAGTTTTATTTACATCTTTCAGATAAATCTCTGCTTCTTCCTTAGCACGTTTGAGAATTTCCTTCTTTTCTTTTTCAAGTTTTTCCAGACTCGTTTTGTACAAATTAGATAATCCCGTAAGCCGCGAATTTTCCAATTCCACTTTTCTAAGTTTTTCCTCTAATGTTCTCGATTTAGTTTCAAGCTCAACTAAAAATTTTTCAATTTTATGTTTATCAGGATCGATATATTGTTTTGCAAGCGATAAATAATTCCTTTTAAAGCCTATTCTTTCAGCAATCTCAAATGCATAACTCGAGCCGGGTATTCCCTGCTTAAATATATAAGTAGGTTTTAGATTAACATTATCGAATTCCATTGCGGCATTCTGAAAATCCTCTAACTCATTAGCGAGCAGCTTAAGACTTCCGTGGTGAGTGGTGGCGAATACTGTGCTTTTTTTATCTCTAAGCGAAATTAAAACTGCAATTGCCAGAGCTGAACCTTCAGTAGGATCAGTACCTGTACCGATTTCATCCAACAAAATAAGCGAGTCTTCGGACGCTTCTTCAAGAGTAGATTTGATGTTCGAAAGATGTGAGCTAAAAGTAGAAAGATCATCTTCGATGGATTGCTCATCGCCAATATCAATTAATATCGTTCCGAAAAAGTGGTAATTTGAATCCGCACTAATAGGCGCGTGGATTCCAGATTGGATCATCAATGCGGTAAGACCAATCGTCTTCAACACAACCGTTTTTCCACCAGCGTTTGGACCGGTAATAAGAATTACATTTCCGCAGTTTAATTTTACATTCAGCGGTACTGTTTTATCTCGCCCGATTTTTTTCAGCAATACCGGATGCCGTGCATCGATAATGACTAACGGTTTTTTATTATCAATGTTAGGAAATGAACCGATTATTTCGATAGAGTATTTTGCCCGTGAAAAAATAGAATCGAGATCGCTGAGAGTATCAAGCGAATTCAATAATTCATCGCTGTAACTGCCGATTTTTTTAGTAAGCTCTCTTAATAATCTTTCAACCTCTCTTCGTTCAGCAAAGTTGAGCGAAATAATTTCATTATTCAGTTCCAGGGTTTCTTCCGGTTCAATGTAAACAGTTTGTCCTGTTGCCGATTCCGAATGAATGAAACCTCTTATATGACGTTTGTGCTCGGCTTTAACAGGTATAACGATTCTTCCGTCTCTTAGAGTGATATAATCTTCCCGTACAATTTCCTTGTCTTTCAAGTTTTTAATCAAACGGTTAACAGATCTTACAAGCTCGCTGCTTTTTGCGGCGATTTCATTTTTTATTTCCGATAATTTGGGACTCGCGTTCGGTCTAACCTCGCCCTCGTCAGTAATAATTTTTTGGATGTGATGTTCGAATACCTTATCGACGAATAATTTAGCACCTGCGTCAAATAATGCATGAGCATCGTCTGCATTACTTTTGAGATATGAATACATAATTCTTGAAATGACCGCAAGCCGGTGGATCTCGTATATCTTTTTTCCTTCGAGCACTGCTCCTTCAATTTTGCTTTTTGCTAGTGTTTCGCTTAAATCAGGAATGTATTCGAATGGTGGGGCGGTACGAAGATTTATCAGATTTTTTGCCTGGCTTACAAGCTCTCCTTCGCTTAAAATTTCTCTTAAACTTCGGAGAGGTTTTAAAGCTAAAACTTTTTCCTTTCCCTTTTCTGTTTGCGAGTAATTTGAAATGTATGTAAGAACTTTATTGAACTCTAATTTTTCAATTACGGAATCCGAAATCATTTAGCCGTATCTCTCTCATTAATAAAATCTTTGATAAAGTTTTTGCTCTGAGGATTTTGATCGCTTATATAGTCGACAACATCCGGAATTACATTGTAGACTCTTGAATAGAGAAAAGATCCTTTAGAATCGGTATCTGTCGGGATATCGAAAATTTTTAAGATGAACAAAACAGCGCTCAAAAAGAAAAGTATTTGAATAATACCGATTGCTCCTCCCCCAATTTGATTAATTAAATTATTTACTTTGTCGAAAGGATGGACAACTCTTTTTATAATCGAGGTAAATAGAATTATGACTGAAAAAATAGCAATGCCCCCTATAATTTCGGCAAGGTAAAACTCAATTTTAAATACTGTTTCAATAACCCTGCCGATATCTCCGGCAAAATTAATTGTAAGAATAATTGCTGCAGCAAAACCTATAAGCCCAATCAACTTCCTTACGAATCCGTCTTTAAATCCCAAAATAAATCCGACAAGGAGGATTAAGGGAATTATGACATCAATTATGTTCAATTCATGCCTAAATATTTTTCGACCAAACTTCTAACAAGTTTACCGTCTGCTTTTCCTTTAACTTCTTTCATAACTGCGGGCATTAATTTGGCAAAGTCCTCTTTGTTTACGGCACCGAGGCTCTCTGCAATCGATTTAATAGTATTGTTCAATTCCGATTCGCCGAGCTGTTCCGGCAAATATTGAAGAAGGATGCTAAGCTCTTTTTCCTCTTTTTCGGCAAGGTCAGTTCTGCCTGCATTTCTGAATTGTTCTATAGAATCTTTCCTTTTTTTTGCTGCACTGCTCAGCATGTTTACTTCCGCATCCGGTGTCAATACTTTTCCGGAGCCGGATTTTTCAAATTCCAAAATAAGTGCTCTTATTGAACGAATAGTTTCCAGCTTTAGCTTATCGCCGCTCTTCATTGCATCTTTCAAATCCTGATTTATTCTGTCCTTTAAGTTCATACCACCTCTGTAAATTGAAAAGGCAGGTATAATTACCTGCCTTAAATTAACGAAAAATTTGTATTTGAGTAAGTGCTAAATTTTAATATTAGCCGAATAATTGATACGTAAACAATAAGCTTTTCTTAGTTCTTGCTGAATATCGGTTACCATTCCCATATCGGCATTTCGGTCAATTCTAAGAGAAACTATTATATT
>CAZTDB010000102.1:0-7392 GCA_964612385.1 uncultured Ignavibacteriaceae bacterium | reverse complement strand
TGGGATAAGGTTTATATTATTAAGAGTAAGATTTGTTACTAAGGTTAGAAAGTAGATAAGGTTCGGATTAACTATAGTAAGGAAAACCTTATCAAGTGAATCAACCTTAGTAACAAAAGTATCCCCCGGTTCCTTAAACCTTATTATCTTATTATTGGTAAAGACATAAAACTTAAAATCTAAGAGATTACTTCTTAAATATTGAGCATTAAAAATCTAAATAAGATTCAGCAAAAAAATAAATAACTATTAAAGAATTTCAATTCAAAGGAATTGACATTGATAATTCTTGAAAAAATTTCACGCAAATTCGGCTTAACAAAAACTGAATTTAATATTACGCTAGCTTTGTTAATAGTTTTAGCTGTAGGCTTAATTTATAAAAATTTTTTTCGTCCGGATGATACCATCGAGTATGTTGAATACGATTATTCAGTTCAAGACAGCTTATTTGCTCTTAGTGAAAAATCTGATTCAAACCCGGCATCATCAGAATTAAAAGATAAAAATGTTGACTCTAAGCAAGAAGTTTTGGATTTTAACGCAAGAAATTTTAAAGAAAGTAAAACAAAAGTATTCCCCGCCGAAAAGAGTATTAACCTTAACACAGCGGGTATAAAGGAACTTACTCAATTGCCAGGTATTGGAGAAAAAACAGCAGAGAGCATTATTGAATTCAGAAAGAAAAAGGGCATGTTCACAAAATTGGATGATTTGCTAGATGTTAAGGGGATTGGCGATTCAAAGTTTAGCAATATTAAAAAATACATTTACATTGATTAAGAAAACTCAAATTTTTATTACCCGGAGGAAAAATGACTTCTAAACCAGAACCCTGGTATATTCATGCAATTCTTTACCTAATTATTGCCGTTTTGGTAGTAGTATTAATTAAAGTTGCAATTATCGATCCAAAAGAAGTTGTAAGAGCAGAAAAGTATAACCGCACCGAATCCAGACTGAGAATGACTAATATAAAGGAAGCTGAAATCTTATGGTTCAAAAAATTCGGCACCTTTACCGACGATCTTAATAAATTAGTTGACTTCATTAAAAATGATCCCTTTGTTGACAGTGTAAGAAAAGCATTCGATTCATTGCCCCGGCGTCCCGCCGATCCGTTTGTTGCCCTTTCTCACGGCGAGTTTGCACCGGAAAGTTTATACAGAGCACCCCGATCCCAGCAATTTTATACTTTGCAAATTGACACTTCGACACAGATTGATACAATTATTAATCAATTCGGCAGAATTATTAGAGTTGATACTTCAGTTGTGATTGGTTCGCGATATTATCTTGAAGACCCGGACGGCTACGGAACTGTCGGAAGCCTCGAAAGCGAAGCGTTAAAGAACTCCTCTTCATGGGAGTAAGAACATAAAAGATGAGTGGTTTTGATAATCATGCCGGAATCAGCTTGACGGAAAAGAAATTACAGCTTGTTGAAGTTGTTTACCACAGAAATCAATTCATCTTAAATAATATCGATGAGGCTTACTTTAACGATACGATAAGCTGGGAATCGGAAAAAGATACTAAGATTCTTGAATTGCTGCAGGCAGCTTTTAATGAGATAATCATTAAAAAACCGCTTAAAAGCACCTCTCTATCATTCACGCTTCCATTCGATATATTTTACCTTATGCAGATTCCTTTCGATAATACTTTACTTTATAGAGATTTGATTGAAGAATTCAGGTGGGAGTTTTCGATACTTTATCCTTTCGCAAATGTAAAAGATTTAGTAATTCAATATATCGAAATTGAAAAGAATGAATTTTATTCTTACAACACTGCAATAGTTACTGCCATACCAAGAAAAATATTATTCATGCTGCAAAACTTTTGTTCTTCGAATAACCTTAAGCTTAAATTTGTTGACAATGCTCATATAGCTTCCGATAGAGGATTAGCGGTAAGCGGCTTTATCGCGGAAGATGGGTCGACGATGAGTGTTTATCTGAGCAATAAATATCTTTCTATAATTTTTTCAGCAAAGGGAAAACCGCTCCAATTTTCTATTATTCCAGTAAACGATGCAGCGGATGCGAAACAAAATCTGAAATCACTTTTGAATGAAAAATCAGTTTCAATTCCCGGCATCTCATCCATAGGAGAAGCATTCATTTCAGGTGAAGAAATTACGGAGACAACGGTTCAAACGTTAAGACGGGATCTTAATTTTAATTTTGTGCACTTCAATCCTTTTGAGAGAATTACTCTTGCAGAAAATATGTGGTCGGATAAAAATTATACGGAAAAATATAATTCATTTGCGGCAGCGGCAGGAATTGCTTTCAGGCTGGCTTAAGGATTATGGGGAATTCAAACTTACATACTGAATTTAGGGAAGACTTAATTTATTGGGTAACCACAATTCGTAAAACTGCTCTAAAATTTTTAAAAATGGTCGAAGAAATAATCAGAAATCCCTTTGAGGGAATCGGCAAGCCCGATTCGCTTCGATTTTTAGGCAAGGGTGCGGTCAAGAAGAATCATGCAAGAACATCGATTAGTATATGTTGTTAGAGACGATAGAATTGATTTCATACAATGCAGATTTCATTACTAAAAATTTTATAAGCCTCTTTTAATTTAATTGCTCGTCTGTCAGAAAATTAAAAGATTCTGGTACTTTCTCGAAGTTAATACAGATAAATAAATTTTCTTTTATTAATTGCTTCAAATGAAACTTCGTATCATATCCGGTGAACTTGGCGGAAGATTAATTAGCGTACCTAAATCAAACCTGATAAGACCTACAACCGATAGAACAAGAGAAACTCTCTTCAACATTCTTACAAACATTATAGATTTTAACGGAATAAAGGTTTTAGATATTTATGCGGGCTCCGGTTCACTCGGTCTCGAATGCATAAGCCGCGGAGCTGCAGCAGCATGCTTTGTTGAGAAAAATTCTTTCATCTATAAAAATCTAATCAAGAATATCGAATCGCTCGGAGTTTCCGGTTTATGTAAAACATTCCGAACAACTGCTGTAGATTTTTCAAGGAATGCACCAATTACCACATACGATTTAATACTAGCAGACCCGCCGTTTTTCAAAGATGACATTTATGAAGTAATTCAGAATTTTCTTCGAAATAAGTTTATTAACGATGAAGGAATGATTATAGTGGAGCGGTCAATTCAAACTAAAGAAAAAGACATGTTGAAATTGAGTGTTAAGCCTTTTAAAGTAATTGGTGATACTTGCTTATATAAAATTATGGGTCAATCCCAGTTTTAATCATACAATAGTTTTGTTACACTTAAATTCATGACAAAAAAATATTGACTTAAAAATTAATAAGGAGTAAGTTTCATAAGGATTAATTAAAATCAATCGGGGATTTTGCTCTTTAACTTAATTAAACACTTTATAATTAATTTATCAATCGGAGCATCTATGAAAAAATCTTTATTGTTCTCCTTCCTTTTGCTCTCAATATTTGTATTCACTTCCACCTCAATTCTCGCCCAGTGGGCAGCACAAACCAGCGGAACAACCCAAAGTTTATATTCAGTTAAAGCAATAAACGAAAATGTAATATGGGCTGGTGGTTCAAGCGGAACTCTACTAAAAACAACAGACGGCGGTTTAACCTGGAATGCTTTAACAAGTGTACCTAACCGGGCATATGCTTTGGATGCCATCGATGCAAATACTGCCTGGATCTACGTTACTAACCCATCAACCGGTGCAGATAGTAAAATTTACAAAACTACAGATGGAGGAACTACCTGGACCGCACAATATGCAAATGCGGCTAACTTCGGAAATGCTATCAAATTTTTTGATGCTAATTACGGCGTAGCTTATGGCGATCCTGAACCGTGGCCTCCTAATACGGATTGGGAAATTGTTGTTACTACCAACGGCGGCACCAATTGGACTAGAGTACCCAACACCGCCTATCCCCCTGCTAATTCAACTTACAGTGAATATGGTGACGTCGGCTCAATGGCTATTTACGGAAATAATGCGTGGTTTGGAACAGCTAATAGCTCAGGTGCGGCACCGTTCTTAGCGCGAGTTTATAAATCAACGGATAAAGGAAATACCTGGACTGCGGCAGAAGTCGGCGGTGGAGTCGTTAGCGTTTCCGGTATTGCTTTCAAGAATAATAATGTTGGCGTGCTCTGCACTTATGAAGGACAATTAGCAAAAACTACAGATGGAGGCGCTACATGGACGCTTTCATCTACCGTTGCTGCGAGCGCTTTTCATACTGTTACCTATGTACCGAATAGCACCCGATTTTTGGCAGTGGGAACAACTGGTGTTACATATTTATCAACTGATGATGGAGATACCTGGTCAATGATTACTCCGCATACATCAAGATTGAGAGATGTCTCGGCAGTCGGGGCTACCGCATTTGCAGTGGGCGATGCAGGCTCCATTGTGAAATGGATTGGACCGGCTTTACCTGTTGAATTAACTTCCTTTGCCGCATCTGCTAATGGCAGACGGGTAGAACTAAAATGGGAAACTGCAACCGAAATTAACAACAAAGGTTTTGAAGTTGAAAGAAAAGCCGGTAATTCCTCATGGATAACTGTTGGCTTTAAAGAAGGCAGCGGAACATCAACCGAAGCAAAAAGCTACTCCTTCATTGATGATTTAAGTGAGTTAACCGAAACTTCATTTAGCTATAGGTTAAAACAAATCGATTATGACGGCTCTTTCAGCTATTCAAGCGAAATTGAAATTGAAGTAAATAACCTTCCCTCTAAGTATTCGCTTGGTCAAAATTTTCCAAATCCGTTTAATCCGTCAACTAAAATCAACTACGCTTTGCCGTATGAAAGCAATATAAGGATTACGGTATTCAATGCGATAGGTCAACAAGTCGGCGAATTATTCAACGGTACACAATTGCCTGGTTATTATGAAATCAACTTTTCCGTAGGATCCTTTGGAGATGCAAAGAATTTAACTTCGGGATTATATTTTTACAGTATCGAAGCATCGGCGGCAGATGGTTCGACGAACTTTAAAGAAGTTAAGAAGATGATGCTTCTACGATAATTTTTTTGCTTCTTATTTTTTAGCCGGTGTTAACAGCACCGGCTTTTTTTTATACCATAAATAATTTTCTCTAAAAAATGTATTCTTAACAAGGAAATGCTTCGCTTATTAATAAGATTCAAATAGAAAATTTTCCTAGTAGGTTTTTTAGATACGCCTATAAATGACTTATCATAATTTTTTATTAGTTTGCTTATGTAAATTTTCTTTCAATAAATTATTACGAATATTATATGAAAAAAGTAATTTATCCGGGAACATTTGATCCGGTTACATTCGGACACATAGATATTATCGAAAGAGCAAAAGAATTATTTGACGAAGTGGTAGTAGCAGTTGCGGTTAATCCTAATAAGACTCCACTATTTAGTCTCGAGGAAAGATTATATTTGCTGAGAGAAAGTTTGAAAGAGTTTAGTAACATCCAAGTAGATTCCTTTGATGGATTATTGGTTGATTATGCACGCCAGGTGAGTGCGATCGGAATAATACGCGGGCTTCGCGCAGTTAGCGATTTTGAATATGAATTCCAAATGGCGCTTATGAATCGCAAATTAGCGAATAATATTACAACAATATTCTTAATGCCGCATGAGAAATACACCTATCTGAATTCTTCAATTATTAGAAATTTAGCCGAGCTGAAGAGCGATGTAAGTGATTTTGTGCCGGCTGTTGTAGCTGAGGCTCTTAAGAAAAAATTTGTTTGAGGATACCGGATCATTAATTTTAAGGAATAAGGATTTTATTTGATTTATTTTTAAGATTGAATCTAATCCGGGTAGAAGGGCTATGGTCGAATCAGAGATTCGACCTGCGTTAATATTTATTCAATTTTTTCTTTTAGGATGCATTAAAATCATTTCTTCCTTGAATAATTATTTATTGTTACAACCTTTCTCTTGCTTATATACAATTCCGCTAATATCTTGAGTATGTAAATTTATTATCATCAAATAAATCATTTATAACTAAATAGGGATTATATGAGTCTTAGTCAAATCGCAAAAACTATAAGTGCTTCTCCAACATTAAAGTTAAATGAGAAAGCGGCAATCCTTCGCGAAAAAGGGGACCCGGTTATTCATTTGGGAGGAGGAGAACCTAAAAGCAAAGTTCCGATGGATGCAATACTTGCATCGGCAGCGCACCTTAATACCGGTGAAATAAGATACACACCGGCTGATGGAATTCCGGCATTAAAGAAAGCCATTATAAGATACACCGAAGAATTTTATAATCGCAAAGTAGTACCGGAAAATGTAATTGCCTCAGGCGGTGCTAAGCAGGCAATCATGGTTGCTCTACAAGCAATACTCAATCCGCAGGAAGAAGTAATTTATCCCGCACCATATTGGGTAAGTTATCCTGAAATGGCAAAGCTGTGCGGTGCAATCGGTGTTGCTGCTTATCCTGAAGATGGTTCTTTCTATCCCCGAATTCAAGATATTGAGCAGAGGGTTGGTTCATACACAAAAGCTGTGATAATCAACAGCCCAAATAATCCCAGCGGTGCAATGTATTCTGAAGAATTTATAGCAGACGTGGTTGATTACTGTGAACGCAAAGAGCTTTATCTAATAATGGATGATATTTATCATCGTTTAATTTTCGACGGAAAGAAACCCATCAACTGCTACGATTATGCAAAAGATCTTTCTGAAAAATCAAAAATTATTTTAATCAACGGAGTTTCAAAACAATATGCCATGACAGGGTTCCGCATAGGCTGGGCAGTTGCCAACAAAAAAATAATTGAAGCAATGACAAACATTCAAGGTCATCAAACCTCGGGACCTTCGGTGGTTCTTCAAAAAGCGGCTGTAGGCGCATTAAATGGAATTCAGTCAAGTGTTGAAAGCCTTAGAGTTACTCTCGAAAATAATCGTAATGTTATGATAGATTATCTTAATTCATTTGAGGGTGTTAGAGTTACCAAACCAGACGGAACATTCTACTGTTTTGCAGACTTCAGCGCTTACGAAAAAAATTCCAACTTACTCTCCGAAAAGCTGATTGATAAAGTTTTAGTACTGACAGTTCCGGGTTCTGAATTTGGAATGGAAGGTTTTTTACGTTTAAGTTATTGCGGAACAATCAAAGAAATTACCGAGGGAATAGAGAGAATAAAATGGGCGCTGGATCCTAATTCACCCAATGAGCTTTATATCGGCGACCGTAAATTAGTGAGGGATTGGTCATGAGCAAATATTTAGAATTCAATACCCCGGCACAAAAAGAAGCTAAGGAATTGGCTTCAGATTATAAATTAGACAATCACGGATTAGTTTACCTCGACAAAGTTTACTGGAATCTGCCCGAACCGGCTCTTTATGAAGAAGCTGTTTTTCGGAATG
>CAZTDB010000101.1:0-7400 GCA_964612385.1 uncultured Ignavibacteriaceae bacterium | reverse complement strand
CATTTTGTTCGTTCCGTTTAGGAGGAAGTTCCGATATATCATACGGATAGAATAAGTAATGCAAATCTTTTTTAAGCGAAAGATGGTCGTATTCTGAAGTAATATTTAAATCGCTGATTTCATCCATCTCTTTAATAATTCCGCGTATTCTTAAATCGCTTCCATAATAACAGCAGACTATTTTCTTCCCTTCCCCTTTCATTTTTTTTGCAAGTGAGCTGTTTCTAAATAAATCTAAACCGCCATCGTAATGAACTATCTCGAATTCATTAAGATGAAATTCTTCGATTAAACGTTCTGCAATTTTTTTTCTGCTACGATCGCTAAGATCAAAATAAATTTTCTCAAAAATATTTTTTGGCTTGAAGATAGGAATTCCGGCAGGCATTGACGATTCAACGTACTCAACTTTTTTTTGCCGCCAAATTTTTGCAAGCGGAAAATTCGGCAGCGGGAGATTTAAGCATATATCTTCAGGGAGTTCATAAGGGTTTTTATGATAAGTTATTAAGCGGGAATAATCCCCGCATTGATTGTGCATTTGATAGAAGCTGTATGGCACCCCGGCAAAATTTTGAGGAGCCATGTGTAATATCTTCAGCATCACAATTCTTTTACGAATGTATCTCTAAAGATTCCGCGTGCACCAAAATTTTCTTTGAATCTGCCTAACCCCCAATTGGGGTCCATGTTTACCGTAAAAATTCCGAAATCTAAAAACCTAAAACCTTCGTCCGATGAACGCTTCATTATTTCATAAAAAAGAAGATTGACGGCTCGGTATTCCTGATAAGCTTCATCGTGACTGATATAAAACGCTAACACAACCTTATCATTAGCGCTGAAATTGCATACCCCGGCAATAAGTTTTTCGCCTAAGAATGCGCCCCACAAACGGATTTTTCCAGGAAACATGTTTTTTAATTTAATTAATTCAGCTAATGTGTGTGTAGGGGTTACGTTATGCCTAAGCTTCAGATTCTTTTTCAAAATTTCATAATACTCTTCGAACCTTTCACATTCGGCAATCTCAACACCAAGCTTTACTGCTTTTTTAACGGCAGTACGAGCTTCGGACCTGTATGTTGAAAGCAGCTTTTCCTTTTCAACGTCGAGCTGAACTACGCTTGATACTTCCCGCTTCAAATAATTAAAACCATTTTTTACTAACGCAAAATCAATGTAGTTGGAATATTTCGATTGATAGATTATCGGCGGAATTGTCAATTGTATTCTGCTGCATTTCAAACTCAGTGCATATTCCGTTAATCCCTCAACCATTTCGAAAGCTTCTTTGAGATTTAAATTTGACTTATAAACAAATCCCCCATACGATGCACCGCTGTGTGAAGAAAGAATCTTCTTCCCTTCCCTCTCTATAACTGCGGCAGGAAACACAGCAAATAAATTATCGTTCTTGCGAAATATAATAGAAGCATCCTGAAATTTATTCCTGGGATGATAGGATAAAAATTGTCTTTTATGAAAAATTGTTCCGTTATCGGATTCATCTATAAATGAATCCCATTCGGTATCCAATAAGCTTGAATCTTTAAGTGGTATAAGTTCCATGAAATTAAAAATGTTTAAGGATTTGTTCTAAAATAGAAAGCATGCTTCTTACTTAAAAGAAGCAACCTTTTTCTTAGAACGAAAAATTTAATGAAAGCGAATGTCCGCTTCCCATCCCAAGACTGAAAGGCGAAAGAGCATAATCAAACCGTAAATCCCCCCATATTATTCCCAATCCACCTGCAAAGCTTCTGGCTTCAAAGCCGGATTGATACCCTCCGCGTAAAGCAATCAAATTATTGTAGACAATTTCGCTTCCTAAGTTAAAGTGCAAATTATCCGAGGCTGTGTATTTCAGCATTTCGGCTGCCAACTTTACTCCCAATTTCGATTCGCTGAACATAAGCTCGTATAAGCCACCAAGACGAATTTCTGTAGGCAGCTTTGTGGCTTCATTTCTCAGTTCATTCATTTTTCCAATATTTTTTATTACGGCTGATGCAGTTAAATCCTCGACCGGAGTTTTATATGATATTCCGAAGTCTAAACCGAAGCCCGACGATTCATCTGCAAACAATCCTTCGTAAAAATATTTAACAGAAGTGCCGAAGCTGATCTCATCTGTAATAAAAAAGCCGGTGGATAAGCTGCCGAAAAAGTAGTTTGCATTAAACTTAGAATCCGGTTCGCCCGGACGGCTTCTTACTTCGATATCGCTAATAGTAGTAACATTAAATCCGAAAGCTATTGGCAAACCAAATAAATATGTTTGCACACCAAGCAGTTCACTCCTTATGTCCTCAATCCATTCGTTGTGCATGAACATAATTTCAGAATTTTCTTTGCCGGCTAATTTTGCAGGATTGTAGAACAATGAAGTAACATCATTCGAGGCTGCCGCACCCGCATCGCCCATAGCTATATTTCTGGCACCAAATCCTAATTTCAAGAATGATAATCCGCTGCTGCCAGCAGATTGAGAAAATGTAATGTTTGTTAATAAAAACAGCACTACTAATAAATTATTTATGATCTTATTCAATTTTCACTCTTATTTTTTTCGATAGATAATTTATTTATTAACTCACCTTACGCAAGTGAGTGGAAAACCTCTGAGGTTTTGGCAATCGATATTTTCAGAAACCTATTTATGAGGCGTATCTAAAAGGTCTTGTTTCGAAATTTTGTATGCGAATATTCTTAATAATCGAAACATTTCCCTACTGAAAATACCTTTTTAGAGAAGACTCATTTATTGCTTAAAAATCAAAAATATTTTTGCAAAATCATTCATTGAAACCTCGGAGGTTTGGCTTGCTGCGTAACATAAGTTATTAATACACATCACTCACGGTATAAATTAAATGTTCTTAATCATCACTCGGCTTTTTGCGGCTAAAGCCATAGACATTTAGGATTAATTTATCCGTTCACTAAAGTGAACGGAAATTGATAATTGAAAAAACAAAATATTTCATACATGTCATTAACATACCGTCATATTATCTGTCTGATAAGAAAACTTACATAATATGTGATACGGTTACGTTTCTAAAAAAGAATACTCAATCCAACCACATGCCTGTCATTCGAAGAATATGGTTCGATCATAAAAGCGTAATCTATGCCTATTAAAACGCTGCCAAAAAATTTTGAATATGAAAATCCTGCAGCAGGTCTTATGGGATAATCTTTGGTGCTGATGCTGATTCTGTCAACACCGCCGCGCAAGAAAAGATTCTCAAATAAGTTATATTCAACACCGAAACGAATGAAGCTGAATCCTGCATTGCTGCTTTCAAATTCGAATGATGAGAGAATGCCTGTCGGCTGATTAAAATAACTAACACCAATTTTTCTGAGGATCGGGAACTTATCTTCAATATTAGTTCCGGATTGTTCGTAGACCGGTGCGGAATCCCATTTATATTTGCTGTTTATATCGGCTAATACAAATGAGAAATTTATATTCTCATTTAATTTATAGAGCGCTCCTAAATCAAAACCCAACCCGGTTGAGGTGATTTTTTCGTATAGTTTGTAATAGTAAAACTTAACAGCTATTCCGATTGAAAATTTTTCAGAGAACCTATTTGCCAGTCCAAGAAAAAATTGATTTTCTGAAGTAGAGAGCATCTCGGTTTTAAATCCATGATTATCATATCCCTGAATATCGGAAACACCGGCATTAATGATACCCGCGCTTATGCCCGCACTTGAACGTGGCTTAGGATTATCCGCTGCAGAATCTTTAATTGAATAAAAATCAAACCTTCTCGTGAAGCTTAAAAAATTTAAATGCCTGTCGAATGAAAGAAACGTATAAGAAGTTTGAAATGAATTATTCTGCTGAAAAGCCGAAAGTGCGGGATTGTAATATGAGACAAGATTCCCTGTAGTAACAGCGGACATCGAATTGCCCATTCCCATTCCTCTTGCACCAAATCCCATACGGCTGAAATCTCCTGCCAAGCCAAAGTGTCTGCTGTATTCAGGCTGAGCAGCTAAAACTGCTGTTAAAGTTAAGAAGATTATTACTGCTAAAAACTTCTTTTTCAAGTAAACCTCTTATTGTAACACTAAGATTTTTCCGTAAACAGGTTCTGAACCTGATATGTCGACACGATAAAAATAGACACCGTTTGGAACAATGTTTCCATTGTCGTCCCGCCCGTCCCAATAATCTATTACTCCACCGGTTTCTGTATTGAGTTCATCAACCACATTTGCAGGATTACCGCGCTGTGCATTTTGAATTACGGTCCTCACATAATTCATATCGAAATCGAAGATGCGGATAGTAACCGATTTTTGTTCTCCACCTGTTGTGTATTTAATTTTCAAGTTATCAAGCCTCGGCGAGAATGGATTTGGATAAGCATAAGTTTCATTTTTAGATGCAAGCGGCTGCGATGCAATGTAAACCTTCCATTCCCCTTGCCATATACCTGTCTCTTTGATTCTGACAAGTCCGTCGCTTGAACCTAACCAAACTATATCTGCTTGTGAAGCGGTGGAATAAAAAGCATTTGTTCTTAAAGTAATTCCGGTAAGGTTATCAATAATTGTTCCGGGTTGAATCCAGGAAGTTCCGCCATTACTTGAGCGAAAGACACCGTTATCGCCTACAGCAATTACATCTTCTTCTTTAAATCCAAAATTATTTATGCGTTCGCTGTTAAGGAATGTACTCCAGGTTTCCCCTCCGTTGGTTGATGAACTCACCGCATAAAATTCAGTTTCGCCTTCTGCGCGCCATGTAGCGCCCCAAATAGTATTAGTGATGTTATTATATCCAAGTCCCACAACAAAATTTCCGCTTATCGATTTAGTTTGATTTCCGTGAGAAAATTTCTGCCAGCTAATTCCGTTATCGGTTGATTTATTTATTCCACCGGCAGTTCCTACGTAAAGAGTTGTATCATCAGCGGCAATTACAGAAAAAACTCTATGATTTAAATAATCTTCCGGACCGAATTTACCCGCCACAGGCTGCAAAGAAAATTTAATTGTGTCATCCGGCGAAATAGAATTCACTTTGTCTGAAGGTAATAAAACACGCTGCCATGTTTGTCCCATATCTGTGCTCTTCCTTAAACCTGCGGCAAACGACGCAATCCAAATAGTTCCCGGAGTAAATGCAATGTCATAAATTACATTCTGAACCGTAGTAGTAACAGGCAAAGCTCTTACCCTGGGACTTTGAATCCCGTCATTGATTCCGTAAACAATAGTCGAATCGTCATTGGCATCAATCGGTTGAGCTACAACATTCCACGTTTTGCCGTTGTCGGTTGTATATCTTAATCCGCTTCCTTCGGGAAGAGATTGATTGCCGCTTTGAAATGCATGACCGGTTGCAGCCCAAAACACTCCGTCATCATATCCGATCGCAAAAATGCTCTCCGTTCCGAATGTTTCTATTCCATAAAAATTTGTCCACGTCTCCCCCCTATCGGTGGATAGACTAATCCCTCTGCTTGTACCAAGCCAAACTGTATCACAAATTGTAATTATGCTTCCAATGCTATTGCTCGCTGGAGTGGGATTCGACTGAGACTTTAGTAAAAGAAGTTCATCTCCCAATAAAAAATTATTTGGATTTATTTGTGCAAATAAAATTTGAGCGAAAAAAAGTAAGAGTAGGAGGGAGAGTCTTTTCATCATAAAACAACAATATGGTGGATGATTTTATTACTTTGGGCATCGCTTCGATCAATGGCTTCAAATTCAAATCGCCATGTGCCTTTTGGTGTGGTTGAGGGCATTTGGATTGTCAATGTGAAAATTCCATCGTTTGCAGTTTCGTCACCGCTAGGAGGATTAGAAGCTGACCCGCCGTCATCGTACATTTGAAATTTAGTCCCGCTTGTAGAACCATCGGGACGATATGTCTGAAAGTAAACCATTGCAATATCATTTAATCCGTTTGCATCTTCAGCCTTGACTGATAGTTTAGCAGTTACGGCTGAACTTCCTAGCTGCAATGTATCCGGTGCGATTAAATTTGATAACACCGGCGGAACATTTTCCTGTCCGTTGTTAAAATAAAAGTACTGAACAGCGGCGAGCTTTGTTGTGTTGAACTTATCTGTTATAAAAAACCGCACTGCGTATTGACCAATCGTCATAGCTGAATCGAAGATAAACTTGTTGGAAAATAATAAATCGCCAGCGGTACTATCGCCGTGCTCGGTTAGATTTCCATCGTCATATAATTTGACCGGCTCAGGATTCAGCTTTTTATTCTCTGATGAATATATATCGAAATGAATTGCATTAACATCCGAAATTGAATTTACCTTTATATAAAATGCTGCTGAAGTTCGTTTGGGAGTTATGATGAAATAATCAAATGATGAAGTTTCAATTACCCGGTAATGACTGTAAGATGGTTCGATTAGAGTGTCATAATCCTTTTCACAACCGAAAAAAATTACGAGAGTAAAAAGACTAAATATGTATTTCTTCATAATCAAATATTCATTTACGCTTGTTGATGCTCAAGGTAAAAATTAGTCCTATTTAACATTTTTTGGGTGATTAAACCTTTTGAATGGTATCTTCATCAGCAGCATGTGTATCCGTATCAAAGTTAAACAATCCTCAAAATTATCGGTGCCGGTGAAAATGAAATTAAAAAAATAAAAAATGTAAAATAACCCAGAAAACTCCTTTTCGAATCTAACGGAACATTATCCGGTATTGGCGGATGCTTGAGCTTGATTACAAAAAATAAAACGATTCCCCAGAATAACCAGCCGGTCCATCCAAATCCAATTATAATTCCGAATGAGGTTTCAAGCAGACCAATAATTCCTAATAGGAATAAAAATGTAAAGGTGATAATTGCAATTTTATAATGAAGATCGTCACCGAATAAGCTGTAGCTAATGTGTCCGCCATCCAATTGACCAACCGGCATCATGTTCATTGCAGTAATAAAAAGTCCGAACCATCCTACACATAAATACGGATAGTGATAAATTTCAGACATTGGCGGGAAAAACTGCCCTTCTTCTACAAAAAGAAATCTGAAAAAACTGAATAACAATGTGTCGCCGAATTCCAACAAGATACCGGTTTTGCCGTACTCAGGAGAAAAATAATCCGGATGAATCGCAAGGATATATTCGACCCCGGGAACATTGCTGAAACCATAGATAAGTATAATTAAACATGCTATAAAACCTGTAATGGGTCCTGCTGCTCCAATATCAAACATCGCTTTATTTGTGTTGATGGGCGATCTGGTTCGGATTACTGCCCCCATTGTTCCAAAATTTAAAAATCCGGGAACGGATGGAAATGGAATATAGTACGGGAGAGTTGCATCTACCTTGTGAAATTTCGCTGCGAAATAATGACCAAATTCATGACAGGTTATT
>CAZTDB010000100.1:0-7412 GCA_964612385.1 uncultured Ignavibacteriaceae bacterium | reverse complement strand
GATAAATGCATTATCGGGCATTAATGTTTCCTTTAAGCAGGGAGATATTACCGCCATAGTCGGTCCCAACGGATCGGGCAAAACTACATTGATAAAAATTATTCTTGGGTTAGTGAAGCAAACTTCGGGCGAAATTAAGTTTAAGGGCAAAACAATTAGTAATTGCTCTTATAGGAAAGAAATTGGTTATATGCCGCAATCGGCGAACTATCCGGATAATCTCACCGCTGCAGAATTAGTTGATATGTTGAAAGATATCCGAGGGCTCGAAAATAATTTAAACCTTGAATTGATCGAGCTATTTCAGTTAAACGGTGAATTGAAGAAACCGATTCGAACTTTATCCGGAGGCACGAAGCAAAAAATTAATGCGGCGCTTGCCTTTATGTTCAATCCTAGTTTGCTTATTCTTGATGAACCAACTGCCGCACTTGATCCAATATCGAGCAGTTATTTAAAAGATAAAATTCTTAAAGAAAATAAAAACGGGAAAACAGTGATACTTACTTCGCACAATATGTATGATATTCAAGAATTATCGAATGATATAATTTTTTTGATGGAGGGGAAAGTGTTTTTCAGAGGAAGTCCGCAGCAGTTAATAAATAGAAACGGTTACGAAAATTTGGAAAGGGCAGTAGCCGGTTTAATGAAAGATTTATTTAATGAAAACGATCATAAAAATAATTAAATATCAGCTAAGGGATGTTTTAAGAAGCAAATGGCTCATAGCCTACACGCTTTTTTTCTTTCTGATTACCTATGGTCTGTTTCGCTTTGCAGGAGACGATTCGAGAGTAATTGTAAGCTTAATGAACGTCGTTCTTATTATCATTCCTTTAGTAAGCTGTATTTACGGAACGATTTATTTTTATAACTCGAAAGAGTTCATATTATTTATGCTCTCGCAGCCAATTGAGAGAGCAGCTCTTTATTCGGGTTTATGGTTAAGTATTGCAGCGTCGCTATCTATCAGCTTTTTACTTGGCATTACAATCCCATACTTATTGCTAAGTCAGGTTATCGCACACAGTCTTTATACTTTCGTGTTACTTTCCGCCTCCGGAGTTCTTCTAACTTTTATTTTTTCTTCGGCGGCATTTTTAATAGCCGTTACCAATTCAGATAAAGCCCGCGGTTTTGGATTCTCATTGCTGATCTGGCTTTTTTATGCCGTAGTTTTTGATGGAATAGTTTTGTTTGCGATGATTACGATGAATGATTATCCGTTAGAAACTCCTGCATTAATTGCCACTTTGTTCAATCCTATTGATTCGGCACGTGTACTCATTCTTTTAAAGCTTGATATTTCTGCTTTGATGGGATATACAGGTGCCGTGTTTCAAAAATTCTTCGGTAATATTTTAGGAATTGTAATAGCAATCTCCTCGCTGATTCTTTGGATTGCTATTCCATTTATTTCTGGATTAAAACTCTTCAAAGGCAAAGACTTATAATTTCCTTCTAATCTCTTTGTCTTTCGATTGATTCAATTCGTGTTAATTTGTGAAATTCGCGTCTCTGCTTTTACTTAAACACAAATAGATTCAAGATTTTCAGCAATACCGATGATTATTAAAAAAATTTTTTGGCTCTATCCAAAGGATCCTTCGGACAACCTTGAACAAGACTGCCGACACGGAACGATTACCTTGAAAATTATCCGAAGGATCCTTTAGACAAAAATGTCTAATGCGAATCGCGACGGAAGGTTCTTTAGAAAAAGCTTTCGGGACGGGTTGAAGCACTTGTTCGGGTAAAGTCGCTTTGCGGCTTAGCTCAATTTAGCAGGCTTCAGACCGCCACAGGATTATGCCTCGGCACAGCCTGTCCGGCGTAGCATAATGTAATTTTAAATGATCTACTAATTTGAAGCGAAGCCGGGCTTGGCACGAGTCCCTTATAACGTTAGAATGTTTTTTAAATTTAGATTGATAATGTGAATGAGCCAGTAATGCCGTTATAAAATAATGCACAATGTTGTAAGACATCCCTTCCGATTAATGCTATTAAGCCTTGAGAATTTAGAGCAGCCCCAATAGCATTTGGAGCTTCAATTGAAATTGGTAAACCAACCACTTCTATTTGTATAGGATATACATTCTGTTGAGTTGATGAGTGAGAAGCTGAGGCAACATTTACTACATTTACAACAGGTAATTGTAATTGCTGTGCAACATCTGAATCAATGCAGGTTGAAGTAGCTCCCGTATCGATTAATGTAATTCCAGAAATTGGTTTAGGTAAGGTTTGACCTTGTTTAAGTAATTGAGATGCGAGACTTTGAGCTAATCCAATACTAATCTGGATACAAGGACCTTGTCGTTGTAATCCGATACTAGGTGGAATTTGAACAGTTTGCCCTTGACTATTTTGTGCTTGAACATTAAGCTGAATGTGTAGAATCGGCACGTAGAATTCCTAATGTAAGTGCTGGAATATATATAACTTCTTCAGACTCTTCGACCTTTCTTACTAAAAAAGATTGGTTTCCAAATCTACGAGCTCCTTCAACTAAGGCATCTTTTTGATTATCAAACTTACCTATTAAATTTTCATCCTTAACTAATACAAACTTATCCGGAAATTCTTTTAGCCATTGAGCTCTATTGTTTTCAAAATATTTACGTTCTTTTTCTAGCATAATTTTCTCAAATATTTGAAATTAGATTAGTGATTATATAAGAATCTGTCAATGATATCTTTATTACTGAAGTAACAAACTAACGGCGTTGCTGCTAATCCGCCTGTCTTGCTTTGACGGTAATCTAAGGCAGGCAGTCCGGTATACCTACCGAAGGCAGGCAAAACAATGCCGAACTTGTTAAATAAATTTTATGTTTATAAAAACTTTTGACTATTGAACTACTTTTGGCAAAGCCATCCCTTCGGGAGAACAAGTTAGCCGAAACAGAGCACCAAACACAAAAATTTGTTCGCAGAACCTTAGGATAAAATGCCAAATGCGAAAACGCTGTCGGGTAAAATCGCTTTGCGGCTTGACCTAATTTAGCAATGTAATGTTCATATTCTTATAGCCCTTTTCTGTAATCACCATTGACTATGCTTGATGTTACTGCTAATTTTTGATTGTTTATTTTTGGTATCTTTTTTTTTTATTGAGATGTCAATTTTAATAAAAATTACATCAATAAAGGAAGCGATATCTTCTTTTTAAATTTACCGGGACAAAAAGCCTTTAATAATTGTTTAACACTACTATAATCCCTTTCGGGTTTAAATATTTCTAGAAATATCTATGACTCTAAAAATTTTTTGGTAATACTTCCGGAATGTAACTCTCGCTAACTGCATTAATTCTCTGGATAACTGTTTCGTTAGTAGCAGGTATAAAGATTTTTAAAAGGAAAGACTTCTAATTCCTGAGCTTGAATGGTATGCTCAATCAAAACAATCTTAAACTTTTTTCCAAGCCAGTAATTAAACTTGGTCACTTTAACTTAGGAGATAGTAGCATCTTATTATCTATTCTTTATCAACTCTGACATACTTTCGAGCAGTTCATTTACATTGAATGGTTTTGAAATATAATTGTTGCAGCCAGCAGCCAATGCGTTTTGCCTGTCATGTTCAAATGCATGTGCTGTTACGGCTATAATTGGAATTTTTGAATATTCCCTCGTCGCTTTTATTTTCTTTGTTAATTCCAATCCGTTCAATTCTCCCTTTAACGATATATCCATTAAAATAAGTTCTATCGGATTAACTTTTAGATTTTCTAACGCTTCACAAGCCGATGAGACGATAATAGTATTGTAATTATTCTTAAGGCTAGTTTGTATAAATCGTTGGTTTAATTCATCATCTTCTACCAAAAGTATGTTGGGTTTCCTTGCTTTATTTTCTTCTAATGGTAAAATCTTTCTTTGCGATTTTTTTTGGTTATCAATTTTTCTAGCTTGTATTTGTATATTATACGCTCCATCCACAACCGTATCGACTCGTCGAATATTTTTTGTACGGTGATAGGGCTGTTCCACCTTGGTAAATGCATCCTTTCGGGAAAAGTTAATCGTAAAAGTTGAACCTTTGCCTTTTGTGCTTTGTACTGAAATATCCGCTTCGTTCAAAGCTAAAAACTTTTGCACAATCGAAAGTCCTAATCCTATTCCCTCATAAGAACGGCTATAACCAATTTCTTCCTGTGAATATGGCTCGAATATTTTTTTTATGTAATCTTCGGATATACCGATACCGCTATCTGCAACATCAAGCAAAAGCTCGTTCTTTTCGTTTGTGTAAAGTAAAAGTTTTACAAAGCCTTGCTTAGTATATTTTAGTGCATTATCAATCAAATTGGAAATAGCTTGAGTGATAGAATATTCATCGGCAATTAAAACTACATCGCCGCATCTATTTTCGAATGTCAGTTCTAAGGATTTTCTTTCGGCGTCTAACTTATACTCGTTTACTAATTTTATGATAAGCGATGAAAGATTTATTTGCTGTGGATGTATAGGAAAATCGCTTATATATAGTCGGGATATATTCAATATCATTTCAACAGTTCTCATTAGACGACTACCCGCTTCGCTAACAAAATGAAAGTAATCTAAATCATCTTTTGAAGCATATTGAGAAAACGTATCACGTATCAATCCTGAGTAACCTAAAATGGCGTTTAACGGTGTTCTTATTTCATGAGAAATGTTGGAAATAAAGGTATCTTTAAGTTTATTAGATTGTTCTGCTAATTCTTTTGCAATTCTCATATTTTCTTCAGTTTCTTTTTGTTTTGTCAAATCCACATACATCCCATAAATACCAACAATCTTATCGTTTTCTATTACGGGTATACCAACGATTTGAACATAAACAAGTGTGCCATCCTTTTTCTTACGGTAACTTTCTTTATTTAGCTGGTCGCCTTTACTTGTTTGATTTGAAAATTGCTTAGCTTCCTCCATCAATTCTTGAGGAACGATGAGATCGAGAAGAGTTTTTGCTTTAATTTCCTCTAGATAGAAACCGAATAATGCTGTAAACGATTCGTTGATCTGCAAAATTTTATCTTGATCATCTAACAAAGCAATTGCAACCGGAGAGTTCTCGAACAATTGGGCAAATCTGTTTTTTTGAGAAATTATATCTTGCTCGGCGTGTTTGCGCCTAAACAACGTTCCCAATTGTGCGGCGACTGCTGAGATGATTGCAATCATTCTTTCGTCCTCTTGTCGCACGTTGCGGAGAAAGAATACCATCACAGCCACTACGTCCTTGTCGTCTAAGATGGGGATTCCTACCCCCGCTCTTAAACCAACTTCTTTTGCAAAGGGGGCGCGTGGGAAATTCGGATCGACTGTCACATCCGGTATCCACACAGGCTTTTGGGATGACCAAACCCGCCCAGGAAGTCCGATTCCTGCCTGAAATCTAAATGCTTCGCTTGCTCTTCGAAAGCTTTGCGTATTTCCAAAGCTACTATGCCATGATGGACTGCATTCGAGATATGAGCCATCTCGGGAAGGAGTCCACACTTCTCCAAAATCCCATCCGGTGCTTTCACTCACCATGCGTAGGGCAACTGCAAGCGCAGAGTCGAAATCTCCGGCTTCAGTGATGGACTTTGTCAATGTCAGCAGAAGACTGTTTTCCTCTTCTATTCGCTTGCGCTCTGTAATGTCCATCGTGGTTCCCTCATAACCAATAAGCCTGCCGTTAGCATCACGAACTCCTCGTGCATTTTCTGAAATCCATATCACACTACCGTCCTTGCGATATACCTGGGACTCAAAGTTTGACACGGTTCCTTGATTCTCTATATGTTGCATGAACTCGTCGCGTTGATCTGGTTCAACGTAAAACTGTTCTTTGAGATCGTTTACGAGCTTCATCAACTCCTCGGCTGACTCATAGCCATAAATTCGTGCCAGTGCGGGGTTCGCCGAGATGTAACGACCATCAAGCGTGGTTTGGAAGATGCCTTCAATGGCATTCTCAAAGATACTGCGATACTTCTTTTCGGCATGGCGGAGTTCTTCATCCGCACGCTTGTGTTCGGTAATATCTTCTAGCATCAAAAGATTTTCGCCATCTGTCTGTTGTAACGGTAAGATTGTAAGATTAAAGATTCTAATTTCTTTTTTCGCATTCAAAAAGCAGCATTCAACATTTTGTACAGACTTGCAAGAAAGAATATGATCAATACATGCTTCTGTTACGGTTAATTCATTGAATAAGGAACTAATATTTTGATTGAGAGGCAGATTCTGAAAAAGATCGAATAAATTACAAAAACTATTGTTAACGCTAAGAATTTTTCCGGTTGAATTGTACGTCAATAACCCAACCGGAACAGTTGCAACAATAGCTTCTGTTAACCTTTTACTTTCTTCAAGAGCTTTTTGAGACTGCTGGATTGATTCAGCCATTAAGTTAAATGACTTTGCTAAGATCGCAATTTCATCATGAGTCTTCACTTTGGGGATTTGTGAATAATCGCCGTTAGCTATACCGTTAGCCGCTTTAGTAACAGAAATAATTGGTTTTGAAATTCTTTGAACGGTAAGATAGCTTACTAAAATGCTTATAAAAATTGCAGAGAAAAACATTATGTAAATTGAAATTGCAGTTCTTTCCTTATCTGCTGCCGCTTGTATTCTGAGATTTTCAATCCTATTTGAAATTCCCTCAAATATTTGTGTGGTTTTAATATTAACATCTTCGCCAAAACGGTAATCCATTGTCTCCATTAGTTCCCACGCATTAGGAGACAGTCGGGGATGTTGAATAGAAAAAATCTTCTCAGAAAAAGCGCGGATAGAGTCAAGGCATTGTTTTATTTCTTCAGAAAGCTGTAGTTCTTCTTCTGTTAGGTTAAGCTGAATGAATTGATTATAGTAGTCATCCACTTTCAAATTCAACCGTATAAATTCACGTTTATAGTAATCTTTTTCAGTGATAATGTAATCGTTGCTTGTCATTAAAAGTTGGGTAATGCTGAAGCGCAAATTACCTGAAACGCCTCGCTTAACTGCCTCCTGTCCCATTTCGTTAAAACTTTTCGTGACTGTGTTGAACCCATTGAATGTGATTATAGTCATGATTCCGATTAAAACTAACAAGGTAAGAAAGGCGAAACCAATTTTGTGACCTATTTTTGATTTCATTTTTTGTTACCTCCTGAAAAAACTTAAAAGACATTTATTTTTGGAAATAAAACCCTAGAAGTCGCTTACTGATGAAATGAATTATATTAAGCTCCATTTCCTATGGTTTACCATCCACTTCAAAAGTTATTTATAAAGTGAAAAATTAATGCTCACGGAAGATTGAACTATTTATCTCTTTTATAGATAATTTTTTCCAGCTTCTTTTCAAGTTCCTTTGAAATTTTACGTTTGTTATTAAGGATCATAGAGAGGTATGCCTTGCTTATACCAAGTTGCTTT
>CAZTDB010000099.1:0-7433 GCA_964612385.1 uncultured Ignavibacteriaceae bacterium | reverse complement strand
TAGAGCGCAACCTTGCCAAGGTTGATGTCGCGGGTTCGAGTCCCGTTTCCCGCTCGAAGATCCCGAGACAATCGGGATTTTGTTTTTTGTTAAAGAGTAATTCAAAAGGCGCTGTAGCCAAGTGGTCTAAGGCGAAGGTCTGCAAAACCTTTATTCGTGGGTTCGAATCCCACCGGCGCCTCTCTAATCATAAAATCAACCCGCCTATTTTTTTAGCAAGTAAAAACAACGATTAGGTTCACAGTTTTATAATTTTCCCCTATCTCTTCCTAAAATGAGATTAACACAGCCATTTTAATTCATTTTGATATTTCTTCGAATAGCGCAGCTTGCTTATTTGTGAATTTATCTGGATTTCCGGAAATGGCACAATGGTTGAATTACTAAATATACGTTGAAACTAAGGAGGCACTGCATGGAAAATATTTCAATAAATTCTATTATGTTAATCAGCATTTTAGTGTTAGTAGTTTTAGGTCTTTTTGTTTTAAAACGACAGGAATAGTTCCCAGACCGACTTAATGATTAGCCAAAGGGTAATTCGAAATTGATACTCGAGTGCTCTTTGGCTTTCTTTTTATTCTCACCCCGTTTCACTTCTAAATGAAAACTTACTGCCTCACTCTAAAGTTCTCCTTTTTTTATTAAATTTGAAACATACTTTAATCATTTCTTCAGCAATTTTATGGATTATTTGATCAGTGTTGCAGCGGGGTATTTGTTAGGTTCAATTCCAACAGCTTATCTCATCCTGAAAAAATTTAATGGTATCGATATAACAGAATCCGGTTCTGGAAATGTTGGCGCATTAAATTCTTATCGAACCAGCAAATCAAAAAGGATTGGACTTTTAGTTTTACTCATCGACATTGGTAAAGGATTTTTAAGTGTCTATATAATTTCCTTAATCTACCCCAATATTTTTACTTATCATGCGCTTTCACTTACATTTGCTGTGTTCGCACATTGCTTTTGTCCGTGGCTTGGATTTAAAGGCGGAAGAGGACTTGCCACAGCCGCAGGCGGTTCTCTGCTGCTTTTCCCTTTTTTGATAATCCTTTGGCTTCTCTTATGGGTAATAATTTATATCTTTAAAAAGAATGTACTTTTTGCAAATATTTGGGCGAACATTATGGCTTTCGCGATAGTATTAAACAGTGCAAATATTGCAGTCAAATATATTTCTCCCGCTCCAGGAACAATTGCTGAAATGGTACTATTTGCTGCTTCGTTACTTTTGATAATATTCATTAAACATTTAGAGCCATTAAAAGAATTAATCATCGATAAAACTATTTTAACAACAAGGACTGAAGATGAAAAAAAATAAATCAAGCATCGCTTTGTTATCGTTAGTTTTGATTTTGGCTGTTAGTCTTTTTTTCCTAATCTCAAAACTGAATGAAAAAGAGATAATCTTTCTAGAAACTCCATCGCATGACTACTCACTGACCTCGTATCAAAAAAATAACGACGACATTTCAAATTCCCGCAGAAATATTATTACTTCAACTGTGGAAAAAGTTAGCCCTGCAGTAGTGGGAATAAATGTGATTGAGATAAGACAATACCGCGACCCTTTCAGCTACTTTTTTGACGATCCCTTCTTCCGCCAATTTTTCGGCAACCGCGGCAATTACAGTCAAAGAGTGAAAGGATTAGGTTCAGGCTTTATTATTTCACCCGACGGATATATTTTAACTAACGACCATGTTGCCGGAAACGCTTCTGAAATTACTATAACTATGACTAACGGAAAACACTACCCGGCAAAAATCATCGGTACAGATCCGGTCTCGGATATTTGCCTGCTTAAAATTGATGAAACAAACCTTCCCTTTGTATTCTTAGGAAATTCAGACGATGTAATTATCGGCGAATGGGTTATTGCATTAGGAAATCCATTCGGTCTCTTCGAATTAAATGATAAGCCCACCGTAACCGTTGGAGTAATTAGCTCGGTAGGAATGAATTTAGAACCGATAAATAACCGTTACTATATTAACATGCTTCAAACGGATGCGGCTATTAATGGAGGCAACAGCGGCGGTCCGCTAGTTAATAGTTTGGGTGAAGTAGTAGGAATGAACACTTTAATTTTTACAGCGTCCGGTGGACAAGGCAATATTGGATTGGGTTTCGCTCTTCCCGTTAACAAAGTGAAAAGAATAGTAACTGAATTGAAAGAGAAAGGAAAAATCAACAGAGATTTTGACATAGGTTTCGGTGTGCAATCGATTGATGAAGGAATTGCAAAAGCTTATAGCCTTGAAAGCACCAAAGGTGTAATCATAACGAGGATTATCCCGAATTCCCCTGCCGATAAAGCCGGGCTGCAAGTGCGCGATATTATATCAGAAATTGAGAATTACAAAATAAACAACGAACAAACAGTTGCAGGAGTTTTTCAAGAGTTTAGAACCGGTCAAACTATTACTCTAAAAATTTTAAGGGATGATAGAATCATTAGTAAAAAGATGCTGCTGGAGAAACGTCAATGATTCAAAGATATACATTACCTGAAATGGGTAACATCTGGAAAGACGAGTTTAAGTTTAACACATGGCTTAAAATTGAGGTGCTTGCATGCGAAGCAAGAAGCATGATGGGAGAAATTCCTCCCGAAGACGTTAAAGCAATAAAAGAGAAAGCTAAATTTGATGCGGCACGAATTCTTGAAATAGAAGAAACTACTAAGCACGACGTAATAGCCTTTCTGACTAATGTTGCCGAACATGCAGGCAAAGAATCGCGTCATATTCATTACGGAATGACTTCATCTGATATACTTGATACTACGCTTTCATACCAAATGAAATCTGCCGGGGAACTGCTTCGACAAAAATTGATTCGATTGAAAGAAGTCCTGAAAAACCGGGCACTCGAACATAAGAATTCAATCTGTATAGGGCGGTCTCACGGTGTTCATGCTGAGCCTACCACCATGGGTTTGAAATTTGCTCTCTGGTTTGAAGAAATAAAAAGAAACATAACCAGGCTCGAAAATGCGATTGAATCCATCTCTGTTGGTAAAATCTCAGGTGCTGTGGGAACATTTGAACATCTTGATCCTAAGGTAGAAGAATATGTATGCAGCAAATTAGGTTTGAAGCCGGCACCTGTTTCAACACAAATTATTCAGAGAGACCGACATGCAGAATTTCTTACAACGCTGGCAATCATTGCTGCATCGTTAGAAAAGATTGCTATTGAGATAAGACACCTTCAAAGGACTGAAGTTCTTGAGGCAGAAGAATATTTTTCGAAAGGGCAAAAAGGCTCTTCTGCAATGCCGCATAAAAGAAATCCGGTGATAAGTGAACGAATAGCCGGTTTAGCAAGAATATTAAGAACCAACGCACTTGCTGCTTTAGAGAATGTAGCTCTTTGGCATGAAAGGGATATCTCACATTCTTCAGTTGAAAGAATTATAATACCGGATAGCTGCATCGCATTGGATTATATGCTTCACTTGACGATTAATCTAATAGACAAATTAATTGTATATCCGAAAAATATGATTAAAAATTTAAACCTTACCCGCGGATTATTTTATTCTCAATCTGTACTATTAAAGCTGGTAAATAAAGGTTTATCAAGAGAAGAAGCCTATAAGATTGTTCAGTCAGCGGCGATGGAAGTTTGGAATAAGCCGGATAAAAACTTTCGTGACGAACTTTTAACTTCAAAGGATATTAACAAATACTTAACCCGCGAAGAGATAGAAAATATTTTCAACTATGATAGAATGTTAAAAAACGTTAATTACATTTTTTCAAGAACTGTAGAATCCGGTATCGATTAAATTGAAGGTAATTTGAAATGAAACTAAACAGTTTTTTATTGCTGATTTCTGCTTTGATACTTTTTCCATCCATTCCTTTTGCACAAGATAATTCCAAACTAAAAATAGGAAGGGAAGCACCCGATTTTACCTTAGATGATGCTTACGGCAATCGATATACTTTATCTTATTACCGCGATAAAAATCCTGTTGTAATTTATTTTTATCCAAAAGTGGGAACCTCAGGCTGTACTAAACAAGCCTGCGGCATTCGTGACATCTGGAAAGATTTTAAGGAAAATGATATTAAAGTTTTTGGCATCAGCGTTGACTCAATTGGTGCGATAGATAAATTTATGTTCGAATACGCCATAAATTTTCCGTTGCTTGCCGATACCGGTAAATCCGTTACTAAACAATACGGTGTTCTAAGAGATGACGGATTAGCAAAGAGAGTTACATTCATAATCGATATGGAGGGCATCATCTCTAAAATAATAGAGGTTAAGGATATCGATTCTCACGCCGAGTACGTTTTAAGTGAAGCATTGAAGTTAAAAGATTGATTGAGCACGATTAAGGATGTCCATAAAATAATTTTTAAAGCAGGCATGGTGTGGAGAAATGAAACCTTTATCTTTTAGATGTAAAGATTTTCAAGAGTTATCAAAAAATGTCATCTCTTCACTGTGCGCGAGGTGAGTTATTTAGTAATCAATTCATAAAAACTAATATCGAGCAATTCGAAGTTTTCCCATCCTTCAAAGTCGTAATGCCACCACTCATAAGGATAAGCTTTAAAGCCGTACTTTTCCATAATTTTTTTTAACATGTCTCTGTTATGAATTGCTTCTTCAGGTAATTCAGTATAATCGTGGTGAGCTTTTTCTGTAAAATCATCATAAGGAGTGGGCATTTCAATTTCATCGCCGGTTTCTAAAGAAATAATTGTAAGATCGACTGCACAACCGCGGTTATGCCTGGAACCTTTCCAAGGTGAAGCAACATAAGTGCTGTCAGGATAATTCTTATAAAAAGCAACTGTAACGCTGTAAGGACGATAGGCATCAAAAATTTTTAAACCCAATCCTAAGCTTTTTAATTCAGACTGAATTTGATAAAGAGCTTGTGCAGACGGATACCTCAAAAAAGCAAGAGCCGTATCGTAAACGGCTTTGCCTAAAAAATTATTATCGGTTGAATATCTGATATCCAGCTTAATATCGTCGATATATTCTTCTAAATTTACAAGCCGCTTATTGCTGTCAGCCTTCACCATTTCCGAATATGTATCAAAGCTGCTAATTACATAAAGCCCATACTCATTCAACTCTGCTTGCTGACTCAGAACAGATAATTGCAGCACAACCCAAAAAAGAATTAAATAGATTTTATTCATTTTCTTGAACCGTCAGATTTTTTAAGATAGCATCAAATTTCTGATGCTTAACTTAATGAATTTCAAGGAATAATGAACAATTTCAAATATGAATCCCCGGCATGATTATCGTAAGGCTTAAGAAAGTTATGTTAAACTAAACAGGGTAACTACAATGAAAAAAATGTTTTTTTCTTTTTTACTTTTTCCATTCTTTATTTATCCACAGTATTTTGGTGAACGGACTACCGATCAAAGTTTTGAAAAATCGAACCTCTATTTTAATACTCATTTTCTTAACACTTACGGAATTTACCGGTTCAAAAATATAGCGCCCGGTTTGATTGACGATCCTTTTTTAAATCTATACATAAATCCGGCTAACACACCTGATATCGGAGACAAAGAGTTTTATTTTCATCTCGATTTTAGAGGAGACCGAACTGAGCCGCTGATTGTTAATAAATATATTGTTCCTTTTTATTACTACGATTACTACCGCCCATACCTCGATCCGCGCTGGTTAAATGGAACACATGAAGAGCCTGAACCGATTGTATCATTCGGCATAATTAATTTCCCGCTTGGGAAAAGCAGCAAGGACTTATTTATCGGAGGTACTTACCAAATGATACTGAAAGAAAACAAATATTATTCTAATCCTTATGCGATTTACAATACAAGAGCACTTTACGATGCTTTTGGAGTAAAAGCCGAGGCTAGTTACGACGTCCCCATTGAAGATATTTATTCCGGTAAAGATGAAATGGCAAGTGAAGCACATTTATTTTCTGTTTTTGCAGGATACAATCTGTTAAAGCATTTAACATTGGGTTTATCAATGAATGGAGTTATACATAATAGGGACGGAGGGTATGCAAATAAACGAACAGAAGAATATGGCAATACGAATGACAACGAATGGAGCAATTATCAATCACAAGAAAAAAACCAAGAGTACGATCATCTTGATTACAGCATTGGACTAAGTTATAGATTTCCTGAAAACTTTCTTGTGGGTATAAAAGCCGGCATATTGAACGGCAATGCTGATCAAATTTTTACGAAAGAATCATTTTATTATTACCAATACCTCGAACCGGATGTAACATTACAATGGAACTACAGCTACTCAAAAAGCACTACATTGCAAAATTGGAAACACGACGGCACTACAAAATATATCGGAATAAATTCTACCAAGGAATTAAAAAATGGAAGCAGATTTTCCTGGTATTTTAGGTCTACTTCATCAGATGTAACAACCACTACCTCGTCCGTTATAGAAGATACTTCAAAGCATTATTCAAGATGGTATAATAGCTACCAAAATTATTATTATACCTATAAATCAACTTCATCCATGCATGATATTCGCGCCGGTAAAGGCAGCCGAAAAACAAAAAAGTATGAAGGCATGATTAATTTCAATTGGGTATTGACCGATATAACTTCAGTCAGTCTGGGGTTATATCTAAGAAAGGACGACACCTCAATAGAGAATATTGAGCCGGTTGATCTTATCAGAAATTCCAATTATTCCCGAGTATCCGGCGAACCTCAATACGACTATACACGCGATATTTATCAATTGGAGGATAAGACCCTCGACTGGAGATACGAGTATGATTTCTGGACTATGCAAATTCCGCTTATATTCAATTTCAAATTTTCGAATTTCTGGGGAATGATTATCGGCATTAATAGAACCTTAAACTCGTGGAGAATTTCTGACAAAACAACAGCATATTTTAAAAAGCGTTTAAGAATTGAAAACGGCAGTGAAAAACAGGAGAACAATTTCGGAGAACGATATACCCAACCTACCGAGAAAATTACGGAAGATTTTTTTGACGTTATGACAGGATTTCATATAAACTTATCGCCCGATTTCACTGCCAGACTTATTCTCGATCCTGAATTTGAAGGAACATTTAGGATTGCACAATGGTGGTTAAGCTTCAATGCAGGATTTTAGACAGACTCATTTCGAGCATTAATATTAAGAGGAATTAACATGAGAATATTTGCTGTCATTTTATTTATTATTTCAATTATGTCGTGTTCAAATCCTGTTGGACCAAGACATGAATTCGTATTGGGTGATACTGTTAGTATAAAAATGAAGGAAACAGTTTATCTTCAAAACTCAGGCATTTCTATAAAATTTGATGATGTTCTGGAAGATTCAAGATGTCCAATAGATGTAATGTGCTTTTGGGAAGGAAATGCTTCCGTTTCATTAATATTTTTAGAACGCTTCAGCAGACA
>CAZTDB010000098.1:0-7469 GCA_964612385.1 uncultured Ignavibacteriaceae bacterium | reverse complement strand
TGAATAATTATATCCGCCGCCTGAAAATTTTGTTCGTAAAAACAATAAATGATTTGATTCTTTCATACTTTTTTAAGTCATTTGTAATAAAAGTTGGATAAACATTATGAATCTTCTTCGAGAACAGGTATTTGGCTGCACAGTTATAATATTACTCTTTGGTTTAGTTTCATGTTCAAGCCTGCCGCCAAATTTGGGCTTAGTTAAAAAAGAGGTGCTTGAGTATTACGAATCGGGTAAGTTCGACAAAGAGTTAGAAGAGGTGATTGAAAAAGCTGCAAAAAAAATTCAATCAGTCGATGTGAAGAATAACAGCGCAGTTGTTTTCGATATAGATGAAACTGCGTTATCCAACTATGAAATTAACAAACAGTTAGATTTCGGTTACATCCCCGAACTGTGGGATGAATGGATATTAGAAGAAAAGGCAACTGCCATCAAACCGGTAAAGAGATTATATGATTCGTTAAAAGAACGAGGTGTGAAACTTATTTTCATTTCGGGCAGGAAGGATTATCATTATCAATCAACTTATAATAACCTAATCGCGGAAGGATATTCATCTTTTGATACGCTCATTATACGTCAGCCGCATGAATATCAAATTAAGGCGCAGGAATTTAAATCCTCAAAGAGAGCAGAGCTTGTGGAAAAAGGTTATGACATTATCGGCACAGTCGGCGATCAGTACAGCGATCTGAATGGGCTTTACAGCGGAATTAAAATTAAGATTCCGAATTACATTTATTACATAGATTAAATTCTTATTTTTGGCTTGATTCATCTTTACATATCCGCTCATAAAAAATCCTTTTATTTGCACCCTGTCAAACGAAAATAATTGAGAAAAAAATGTCTATATCCGAGATAAAAGAAATACCCCGTGCATACGATCCGTCTGCTGTTGAAGATAGATGGCATGCCTACTGGCTGAAGCATGACATATTTCATTCTGAAATAGATAAGCGCAGAAAGCCTTATACTATTGTAATCCCACCTCCCAATATAACGGGAATTCTTACGATGGGACATATCTTAAATAACACTCTACAGGATATATTAATTCGTACCAAAAGAATGCAAGGATATAACGCATGCTGGGTTCCGGGCACAGACCATGCATCAATTGCAACCGAAACTAAAGTAACTAACTTTCTTAAAGAGCAGGGAATCGATAAAAAATCAATCGGCAGAGACGAATTCTTAAAGCACTGCTGGGAGTGGAAGGAAAAATACGGCGGATTGATAATTCAACAGCTAAAAAAACTTGGCGTAAGCTGCGATTGGAAACGCGAACGTTTCACTATGGATGATCACTATTACAAAAAAGTAATTGAGGCATTCGTTGCTTTATATAACGAAGGAAAAATTTACCGCGGCTACAGAATGGTGAATTGGTGCCCGGCTACAAAGTCGGCTATCTCGGATGAGGAAGTAATCTATAAAACGGTAAATGGAAAACTGTGGTACTTCAAATATCCTGTTGAAGGAACAGATGAATTTATTACAGTGGCTACTACACGTCCCGAAACAATGCTCGGCGATACAGGCGTAGCAGTAAATCCTAACGATGAACGATTTAAGGATTTAATCGGAAAAACAATCATACTTCCGATAGTCGGAAGAGAGATTCCGCTATTTGCAGATGATTACGTTGATATAGAATTTGGAACAGGCGCCGTTAAAGTAACACCCGCTCACGATGTAAACGACTATGAAATGGCTAAACGTCATGAGCTTAAAATTATTAATATACTTAATGAAGATGCATCTTTAAACGAAAACGTTCCGGAAGATTTAATAGGGCTTGACAGATTTGAAGCGCGCAAACGTGTTGTTGTAAAAATGGAAGAATTGGGTTTGCTTGAGAAGGTTGAAGATTACCAGACAAGCATAGGCTATTCCGACCGCGGCGGTGTACCGATTGAGCCATATCTTTCCGAACAATGGTTCATGAAAATGGAGGAGCTGGCAAAGCCTGCAATTGAAGCAGTTGACCAAGGAAAAATTAAATTTTACCCTTCGCATTGGGTTAAGACTTACAACCACTGGATGACAAACATAAGCGATTGGTGTATCTCAAGACAGTTATGGTGGGGTCATCGTATTCCGGTTTGGTACTGTGTTGGCGATGAACATTGCAAGCTTGAATGTAAAGATCCTATTGTATCTGTTGACCCGCCTGAGAAATGCCCGCACTGCGGTTCAAAAAATTTAAAGCAGGATGAAGACGTGCTCGATACCTGGGCGTCAAGCTGGCTTTGGGCACATGATGTTTTTGAAACTGAAGAAGAGCAAAACTATTATTACCCGACAGACACTCTTGTAACCGCACCCGATATTATTTTTTTCTGGGTTGCAAGAATGATTATGGCAGGATTAAAATTCAGGAATGAAATCCCGTTCAGCAAAGTTTATTTTACCAGCATTCTGCGCGATACACAAGGCAGAAAGATGAGCAAGTCGCTCGGCAACTCTCCCGATCCGCTTGATGTAATTGCACAATACGGTGCAGATGCTCTTCGCTTTACCGTTATATATCTCGCTCCATTAGGACAGGATGTTTTATTCAGCACCGATAAATGTGAAATAGGAAGAAACTTTGCCAACAAAATTTGGAATGCCGGAAGATTTCTTCTGATGAACGCACAAAGCATTCCGGTCAATAAAAATTTAATTGATAAGCATATCGACTTTTCGGATGAATGGATACTTTCGCGCTTTCACCAAACATTGCGGCAGCTAAATAACGCAATGGAGAATCTCGAAATTAATAATGCAACCAAGATAATCTACTCTTTTGTGTGGAATGATTTCTGCGATTGGTATATCGAATTAGCAAAGAATCGATTTTACTCGAATAAAGAAAACGGCGATTCAGCAATGGAAGATGAAATTAAATCCGCTGTAATTACAAGAGCATTAAGCATTTTCGAAAATTTGTTGAAGATCGTTCATCCGTTTATGCCGTTTATAACAGAAGAACTATGGAACCTTATTGAAGTAAGAAAAGACGGCGAAAGCATCTCTACCTCTGATTATCCGCTATTGGATTTAACGAAGATCAATTCAAAAGCGGAAGCCGAAATGGAGTTTGTTCAGGATATTATTACAGCTATAAGAAACATCCGCGGTGAAATGAATATTCCTCCTTCCAAAACCGTAAATGTTTTTATTAAATCTGATGCTATAGCCCGGCATCAAATTGATTACATTAAGAAGCTTGCAAGGGCAGGTGAAATTACTGTGGCAATAAACTTAGAGAAACCCAAAGCCAGCGCATCCGCCGTTGTTAAAGGTAGTGAGATCTACATCCCGCTTGAAGGATTAATCGATCTTGAGCTTGAAAGAAATAGACTTCAAAAAGAAATTCACAGGCTTGAAGGTTTGCTAATTGGTATTCAGAAGAAATTATCAAATGAAAATTTTCTTCAAAATGCTGCTGCCGATATTGTGGAAAAGGAAAAAGAGAAGAAAAAGAACTGGGAGGAGAATATTTATAAACTTCGCAGCATTCTTGCAGAGCTTGAATAATTACTTTGTCGTAGTACAAACATTTTTTTGGAATTTATCAAAAGCCAAAGTAATCTCAAATTGCAATTAATAAATAAGAGGAATCAAAATGTACCACACCATAAATGAATTCATCGAAGATTGGAAATACGAAAAAGAGTCCACACTAAAAGTATTTGAAAAACTCGATGACAATTCTCTATCTTTTAAAACAGAAGGCGTTAGAAGATCAATCGGATTTCTTGCATGGCACATAGTAACCAGCTTAAGTGAAATGATAAACAGAACTGGTTTGAAAATTTCTGCACCGGAAGAAAATGCTTCTCAACCTAAAACAGCTAAAGAAATTTTAAGTATCTATAAACAAGCTGCTGATTCGTTAAGTGAAGCAATTCAAAATGAATGGAACGACGAGACGCTAAAAGAGGAAGATAATATGTACGGAGGAATGTGGGCAAAAGCTATTACTTTGTGGGTACTTGTTAAACATCAAATACACCACCGCGCACAGTTAACGATACTAATGAGGCAGGCAGGTCTTAAAGTGCCCGGCGTCTATGGTCCATCTTATGAAGAATGGTTTGAAATGGGTATGGAACCGCAGGAGTAAAATGAATAATGAAATCCACCCAATTTGAACTCATCGACTTAAGTCATGTTATCGAGAACGGACTAATTACCTACAAAGGATTACCTGCACCTATCATCTGCGACTTTTGGAGCCGGGAAAAATCTAAATTAAATTACGTCGAAGGGACATCATTTCATATCGGTAAAATTGAGATGGTAGCAAACACCGGAACCTATATCGACACACCATTTCATCGCTTTGAAGATGGAATTGATATTGCTCAGTTGGAACTTGATAGTATCGCTAATTTGGAAGGTGTTGTTGTTAGAATTGGAGATAGTCATACAGCAATCGAACCGGATAAATTCAGCGGGCTCAATGTTGAAGGTAAAGCCGTGTTGATAAATACTAATTGGGATAAGAATTGGAATACCGAAAAATATTTTGAGGGACATCTTTTTCTTACAAAACGTTCCGCGGAATTTTTAAGAGAATCAAAAGCTGCGTTGGTAGGAATCGATTCGTTAAATATTGACGATACTTCCGATCTCAGCCGTCCGGTTCACACAATTTTACTGCAATCCGGAATTCCGATTGTTGAACACCTATGTAATTTAAGAAGCTTACCGCGAGATGGTTTTTTATTTTATGCTGTTCCTCCAAAAGTAAAAGGAATGGGAAGCTTTCCGGTCCGCGCCTTTGCTGTCGTAAAGAAATAACAGGTAATTAAACATTAACCATAAATTGAGGTAATTCAATGAGCGTACCGCAAATTCAAGTTTCCGCTAATGGTTCCGTGTTCTCAAGATTAGCAGTTGGTTTTTGGCGTCTCGCAAATTGGAATGTGTCCAACAACGAACTGTTAACTTTTATTCATAAATGTTTAGACATCGGTATTACTACTTTCGATCACGCCGATATATACGGTAATTATATATGCGAAGAATTATTTGGGAATGCCATGGCGGCGTCCGCTTCACTTCGACTTAAAATGAAAATCGTAACAAAATGTGGAATTAAATTATTATCCCCTCTAAGACCTGAACAAAAAATTAAATATTACGATACCGGAAAAGAACATATTTTAACTTCGGTTGATAATTCACTGCGTAAATTAAGGACAGATTATATAGATGTGCTTTTAATTCATCGCCCGGATCCGTTTATAAATCCTGATGAAACTGCAGAGGCATTCGTTCAATTAAAAAAATCAGGTAAAGTTTTACATTTTGGAGTATCTAACTTTTTCCCGTCGCAATTCGAATTACTTCAATCACGGTTGGAATTTCCTCTTGTAACAAATCAAATAGAAATTTCTGTATTGAATCTAAATTCATTTTTTGACGGCACCTTAGATCAATGTCAAATGAAAAGGATTTCACCGATGGCTTGGTCTCCTTTAGGAGGCGGCAGTTTATTCAATAACAATTCAACGCAGATTGAACGGGTGAAGAATACTCTACATACAATTGCGAATAAGTATAGCGCAACTGTCGATCGAACCGCTCTTGCGTGGCTGTTGGTTCATTCCGCCAAAATTATACCGGTATTAGGGTCAGGAAAATTCGATCGCATCGAGAGTGCCGCAAAAGCCTTTGATGTTCCTTTGACAAAAGAAGATTGGTTTACAATTTGGAATGCATCAACCGGAAAAGAGCTGCCCTAAATGATTTATTTTAAACAACATAGTTTCATAACATCAAGAGAAAGGAAGTAATATGAGCAGAGTAGTTCATTTTGAAATACCGGCAACTGATCCCGAAAAATCGATGAACTTTTATTCGGAAGTGTTCGGATGGAAGTTTACCAAATACGGGGAAGAAGATTACTGGTTTGCAGAGACAGGTTCGAAAGAAGATCCCGGAATTGACGGCGCAGTAATGAAGAGAAGAGATCCAAATCAGCCGGTTACTAATGCTATTGATGTTGAGAATCTTGATGCTGCCCTAACCATGATTGAAAAAAATGGAGGCGAAGTTGTTGTTCCTAAATTTCCGATCCCAACAATGGGTTGGGTTGCATACTTCAAAGATCCCGACGGCGTAATAAGCGGGATTTGGCAGGACGACCCGAACGCTGCATAAATTTTTTCATTCATTGCGGCGGAGATGAATGTCTCCGCCCAATCTATTTCCCATCAATTCATAAAGATTGGCATACTGCTAAATTACAATATATATTTGCTCATACTTTCTGTGAGGATTTATGAACAAATTAACTTTACTGATAATTATTTTTTTTCTGCCGCTTGCTTCTGCTCAAATTAAAACCATTCTTCCCGGGAAAATTATTTTTCAATATATGCCTGAGTATTACGAGAATGTCACTAATGTTCAGCTTGCAGGTTCGATGAATGCATGGAGCTTAAGCGATACTTCGTATGACTTTAGGAAACAGGCTGATGGCAGCTTCATTCTTGAAAAAGAACTACGCGAAGGCGTTTACTATTTTAAGTTTGTAATTAATGGCAAGTGGCTTCGATCAATGAAAGAGATTGAAGGAAGATTTAAACCTTCTCTCGCTTACATTGAGGAAGAGGGATTTGGGATGGGCAATGCCGTATTGAATGTGAACAGAAACGGTGCACAAGATACAACGACGCTAACTCAGGTTTTATATGATGAAGATTTTAATCCCGTTGAGGTGAACAATTTACAAGCTCATTCGGAAGAGGGCAAAATTATTTTGACATGGGAAAATCCTAATAGCAGTTTAAATGAAATTTTAGTTTATACAAAGGTTAACTATTTCACGCACTACAATTTGAAGTACGAACTTACTGCCCGTTTAACCGGAAGCAGCACCGGTTTAGTTTTACCGTTCGAACCGTTAGCAGATGTTTCAATTCGCCTTGTTACTGTTGATCTTGAGAGAAGGAAAAGCAGAGGAAGCGAAAAAAGGCTTCGCGTAAAGCACAAAAATGTTATCTATGATGAATTCGATGGCAGACCGATTTTTATTTACATCCCAAACGGTTATGAAGAAGCTGATAAATTGTATCCGGTTGTTTATATGCACGACGGGCAAAATCTTTTTTCAAGCAGTACGGGCAGTTCTGAAGAATGGACGATTGATGAAACTTTAGATGAACTTATCACTAAAAATGTAATCGAAGAGGTGATTGTTGCCGGTGTGTTTCATTCTTCGCAAAGGATGGAAGAATATATTCCTTATTCCTTCAACGATATTGGTTCTTCGGGTTATCCTTTCGTCGGTGAAGGAAAACAATTTGTAGAATGGTACGTGAAAAAATTAATTCCATATATCGAAAGTAAGTATAAAGTTCATCGTGATAGAAAAGCCCGTGCAATAATGGGTTCATCGTTAGGAGGTGGCATTTCGCTTTATATGGCAAATCATTATCCCGATATTTTTTCTATGGCGG
>CAZTDB010000097.1:0-7493 GCA_964612385.1 uncultured Ignavibacteriaceae bacterium | reverse complement strand
TGATGATAAAAAGAAATATCATTTTGTATTTGGACCTGAGGGAGGATTATCCGGGGAAGAATTAAAATTGTTTCATCCGGAGAACATTTACAGTCTATCAACAAGTCGATTAAGAACGGAAACTGCGATAATAAAATGTGCAGCGCTGTTATAATTTTTAGTAGAAAGATTTTGAAAGGCTTTAATGAAAATTGTTTAAGTTTGAAGTCAGTAAAGCCACTAATGAACACGAATTAACACTAATAAGATTTAAAAACATTCGTGGTAATTTGTGTTAATTCGTGTCTGAAATTCTTCTGCATAATAAACGCAAACTCGCATTAATTTTTGATGACAATAAAATTATCCGCATTCATGATTCAGGCAAGCAGATTATTAATATTGACTGTATTTATTTTTTACGGCTGCAGCAGCACGCCACGTTTTATTAAAGTCGGCAATGATTCTGCAGATAGAATGAGCAGATATAAAATTGAAAAGTTTGAAGAAGTTGGCATAGCATCATTTTATGCTCATAAATATCACGGCAGACTCACGGCGAACGGGGAAATTTATGATATGAATCAACTAACTGCAGCTCATGAAAGTCTGCCTTTTAACACAGTAGTAAGAGTAACCAATCTGAAAAATAATCGCAGTGTAATATTGAGAATAAACGATCGCAAACCGTATTTCAAAGGAAGAATAATTGATCTATCCTATCGTGCTGCTAAGGAGCTTGATATGTTAACCAGCGGATTAGCAAGAGTTAAAATTGAAATCTTAAAATTGGGAGATTAGATTCTTTAAAAAATTAGTTTGAATTTGTACTATGGAGTATTTGGTTAGTATTAAAGTGATCGCGACTGTGTAAAAAGTCTGTTAAAGAAAATGAACTCACCCTTTCCAAAGGAGTCCTTTCAGGAAATTAAGGATGACTAAAAAAAAAATTTCTTTTGGTGATACTTTGTGTTTTGGTGCCTTTGTGGCAAATAGAGATTCGTTTTTATTTTAGAAGTAATCATGCGCCACTAATACACAAGGTCACCAAATTCCACAAAGGACTTTTTAGCCACCTCCACTTTGAAAACGAATTAAGATCACCTCTTCTCTTCTACCTATGGATTATTTGGTTCCTGTTATTTGTTTTTTATTTGCGATTAAATTTCCCTTAAAGTTATTTGACAAATATTTTTAGTTAGCTTTTTTTTCTTACTCTGTTGGAAACACATCCAACTGTAACTTTACATCAAGGTTAGCTATAGTTTTTAAAATGGTATAAGTCAATTCCGACATTCGAACCAACTTACGATAATTTATTTTATCCGGTGTATCTGTAGATTTATGATAATCCACTCGCATATCATCAAAGAAAAATGCGATAGGAATATTTTTATTGGCATAATGATAATGATCGCTCCTGTAATAATATCTATTTGGATCGTCGGGATCGTCAAACTTATAGTTAAAATAAAAGTTGCTCGTCTCTGAATTCACGTTCCTTATTATATCGTACAATTGGCTGCTCAGCTTTTTTGAACCGATGACGAAAATACTGTCCTCGTGTCCGCGTCCCACCATATCAAGATTAACAAGAGCAGAAATATCGCTTATCCAGGAGTAATTATTCGTAAGATAACGTGATCCTAATAGACCTTTTTCCTCGGCTGTATGCAATATGAACAAAACCGAACGACGATTATCAGGTTTAATTGAAAATGCTTTCGCCGTTTCTAAAACCACTACTGTTCCGGAACCATCATCATCGGCACCGTTATAGACCTCACCGTTAATAAGTCCCACATGATCGTAATGCGCGCTTACTGCAACAAATTCCTCTTTGAGCAATTCATCATTCCCTTCGATAATTCCGATTATGTTTCGGGCAGTTTTAATTTCGGAAAGGACATTTACTTTCAGGCTAATTGAATTATTCAGCGGAAAAGAATTCAGCGGTTCGCCTGCGGTACTATTTGCTAAAACATCATTCAGAGAAATTTCGCTGCCATCAAACAGAGCACCGGCGGCTTCTAAATTTATTGTAAATGCAGGAATCGTTTTTATCCTTACGGTGTCTTTTTCTAAATCTTCCAAAAGAGTAATTGAAGGAATTCTAAGATACCTTTGATACTGTTCCCATCTTTCGAGTAAATCCTCCGGTGCAATAAAAAATATTCCTGATGCACCGCGGTTCTGTGCCGTTTCTATTTTATAATTTGTTTCGGAATATCTTTTATTTTGACGGCTCTGAAAGAATTCATGAAGTTCGCCTTGAGGTGTTCCGCTCAATACAACTACAAATTTTCCGTTCACATCAACATTTTTATAATCGTCATAACCAATCTCTTCTGCACTAATGCCGTAGCCGGCAAATACTGCTTTACACTGAATATCGTAATTATTGAAGCCGCGTGCAGCTCTGAAAAATCCATCCAGATATTGCGATGAAAAAATTTCCTCACCGGAATTATTGATAATTTTTATTGTTGAAAGAGTATCAATAACCCTCGATACTACCTCAAAGCTTTGGAAATAAGATCCGTTATCGCCGAACGGCTTAACGCCATATTTCATAAATTGATTTACAATAAACAAAGCAGCTAATCTTTCGCCTCTGGCAGCAGCTTCTCTTCCTTCAAGTTCGTCGGAAGCCAAAAAGTTAAGGTTAGCTTTAAGATTTACTTCGCTGATAAATTCTTCATAAGCAGTTTTATTAGAATGGTCTGTTTGATTTGTAGAAGTAACATTACTGCTGCCGCATCCAAAAAGAAATAAAGCGGAAAATAGGAATGTCAGTTTAATTTTCATTAAAAATTCCTTTTGAAAAAATTACGATAGGCAATATAAGGATTGCGGATGAATATACATTCTGGTGGTAAAAGTAATATTCTTACAAAAACATGTTTATTGATTAGTGGATCAATACTTCAGAACGAAAGAGTTTTTAATTTTTAATACTAAATTGATTGTTGAGCATTTTTATTTAGAAAAAAGATGCCGCCTCCCGAAAAGAGAGGCGGTATTTTTAATCGGTAAGAATCAATTGAAAATGTATCTTATACCAAATTGAATTCTGTAAACATCATCTACCGTAAGTGCCTGTTCCGTAGATTTACTTAATAATTGATTGCTAATATTTCTTAAGCGATAGAGTGCTTTACCTTCAGAATCCGCTCCACGAGCAATTAACGGCTGGGTGGTAACTAATCTTTCAGCTACACCCCATTCCTTATTCAACAAGTTACCAATATTCAGTATATCTAATCTAAATTGCAGAGTATTTCGTTTGTTGAATAAATCCATAAATACTTCTTGAACGACACTTAAATCAGCTCTGAATACTAATGGTAACCTAACGCCGCCACGCTCAGCATATTTACCTCTGTTTTGGCTTAAATAATCATCCTGTTCAATAAAGGCGTTCCAAGCTTCTGCCTGCTGCTGTGAAGTGAAAGTAGTAGTAGTACCTGAAACAGTAACCGAGTACTCTTCAAAGTTCATTTCAGAGGTGTTGTTATGAATATAGATTAAATCATTACTTGTACCGCCGTCACCGTTTAAGTCTCCGCTAAATGTATAACTTGCTGCACGAGCAAAAGCATTAAAAGGATCAGGGGATGGGGCTAGTCCTTCCCAGAACAAAGAAATTGTTGTTGCCCCGAAATTGAAGTACTCTTTTCTGTAAGAAACAGCAGCAAATACACGATGACCTGGTGAATAAGCTGAAAATCCTAGTCCAGGATTGTTTGGATTACCGGAGTGTTGATTATTATTCCATGAACCAAATGCAATTGATCCGGGATCGATAGTATTTTTAGATTCCCCATAACTATATGCTAACTTGCCAAATAGTCCATCACCCCATGGTTTCTCTATGGATGCACTTATGTTCCATGAATAACCTTCATTTTGATTTTTCAATACAATTGCGTTATCAATTTTCGAATTGATCTTATTTCCTGAAGTCCATCGCGGTCGATTATCAACTCCGGTAAAGGCAGTATTTGGTTCAGCGAGATTTGCATTGATATAATAGAGACCGTTTACATCACGGTTATAGAGAAACTCTACTGTACCGACAAAGCCAAACAGCAATTTCTGATCAACCGCTAAATTGGTTCTCCAAAGCTGAGGAAATCTAAAATCAGGATCTGTGAAGGCAAGTTCGTAACTAGAAGCGGGTGCACCGGTTACGTTAGTGGGTTTATAAAAGTTTGAATTAGGGTTGAATGGTCGTTGATAAGTATTATCCAATCTTAAAAAACCGGTTAACACGCCGTTATTACCGATTTGGTTTGAAATCCAAACATAAGCTGGTTTACCTGTAAAGATACCTGTTCCGCCACGAACCTGCGTACTTCTATCGCCGGTTGCATCCCAATTGAATCCAATCCTTGGCGAGAAAAGAATATTTGGATCAGGAAGTTTGCTGGTTGAATACTTTACCGTATTACCGTCTTCATCTTTGAAAGACAATCCGTCAACTTCATCATTCTTAAATCCCGTGTCTCCAAAGAAAGGTACATCAGCTCTTAAACCGATAGTAAGTCTTAGATTATTATTAACCTGCCATTCATCCTGCGCATATAGCCCCGCATAAAATACTTCGAGCGGTTGAATAGGTTTTTCCTGCCCGGGCTGGTTTGACCATCGAACCTGGAAACGGCGAAGTTGAATATTTGAAGTATCCCTATTCGGGTTTTGTAGATAACCATTTGCATCTGCGTAGAAATCATCAAGTGAATTATAAACATAAACACTTTGTGAACCCGGGAAGAACACATTTTCGGATTCGTAACGTTCGGCACTCAATCCAATTGTCAAATAATGATCAGCTCTGGTATAAGTGAAATTGTTTTGCAATTGGAAGCTCTTGTAACGCAATTCGTTGTTCGGAGTAAAAGGCTCGAAACCGAATGAAGTGTAAACTGAACCACCTGATAGAACGTCGACAAACGGAAACATTGTGCCTCTAGAGTCACGGCTCTCATCATTGTAAGTATAACCTACAATAAGATTATTCGACATGTTATTGCCAATAGCTGAATTCCATTCACCAACAATTGAACGAATATTTTCAAGAATTATATAATTAGAATTCTGAAAATTCAGACCGGTCAAGCTGCTTCTTCTGCTGCCAAAGCCTAACGAGGATGAGTTTGATACTAATACATCTGTTTGTGAATCAAGATGAGTATAACGTAAGCTCAATTTGTTTCTATCATCAAGATTATAATCAAATCTAATTAAAAATCTTGTTGCCGGTACTTCATGATCATAACCCTGATAAGGTCCCGTTTCATAGCCAAAATTGGTTTTCAAAAAGCTGCTCAATTGATTTAAATCGGAAGCCAGTACTCTGGTAACATTTCCTTCGACGGGTGCAGCGCCAGGATTTGCAATATATGTTGTACCTGGTTGTGTTAATTCATCAGATTCGAAACTGGTGAAGAAGAATAATTTATTCCGAATGATAGGACCACCTAAGCGGAGTCCGATTTGATTATATTTGAATGTACCCGGGTCGAATTCTTTATCACCTGCCTTGGTACCGACAAGACCTTCATTACGGAATTGATAATAAGCTGAACCTGAAATATCGTTCGTACCGCTGCGGGTTACGGTATTAACACCTGCACCCACAAAGTTACCCTGCCGAACATCATAAGGTGCTATATTAACTTGTACTTGCTCGATAGCATCCAAAGCTATAGGTGCAACCCCTGTTCTATCACCCGGTTGTCCGGCTAATCCAAATGAATTATTAAAGTAAGAACCGTCAACCGTCATATTGTTTAGACGGTTATCTTGACCTGCGAATGAAGAACCGGTAGATTGAGGAGTCAGCCTAGTAAAATCATTAATTCTCCTTGAAATAGTGGGCATCATCTCGAGGGATTCTCTTTGAATTGAAGTAGCCGCACCACTTCTATTAGGGCTAAAAATTGCATCGCGTTGTGCAGTAACCGTAACTTCGCTAAGCTCGATCATAGTGTCGCTCATAATGAAGTTTAAATTAGTTGCTACGCCCAATGTCAGATAGACATTATCTTGAACTTGATTCTGATATCCAACATAAGAAACGGTTACCGAATAGGGACCGCCAACTCTCATACCGGAAATGGTGAAGCGTCCATTTTCCCTGGTTGTTGTTCCGTATTGTGTACCCGAAGGAAGATGGATTACGAGAACGGTAGCAGAAGGCAGCGGGTCGCCATTTTGATCTACAACAGTTCCGCTCATTGCAGAAGATGTAACCCCTTGTGCATATACTAAGTTGGTTCCATACACAGTGACCAGCAACAGTACCAACAACAGAAGTTTTGTGAAAGTAAACTTCATATACCTCTCCTTAAGTTAAATTAGTTAATAAGTTAGTGTTAGTTATGGATTGAATTACATGAATATATAGATAGTGATTAGAAATTTTGTGTGCAAATATCCGGTGCGGAAGAATTACTATCAATCTGGGTTTAAGCATTTATTACAATTTAATAGATTTTTAATTATTCCTTAATAAAAAGATAACGCCGATTATAATTGTAGACCTTCAACCACGCCCGAGCTATTCTATTTCAAAAGATCTGTTTGATAAGATTGGAACACAAAAATCGATGTTCAAATATTGTTTACGCTGTACCGGATAATGACTCAATAGAAAATAAGGTCATTATTTTATGACCAAAAGTAACTTAATAAATTTTTTTTCTCAGAGCAACATTTATTTACAAAATTTAAAAATAATTTCCGGCTCGTCCCACACCAAAATGCTGCCGGTTTTATAATCATGTCAAATGAGCAGCTAACGTTTTAACATCTAAAAAAATCAGCAGACAATTGAATAAAAATTAACAGGGACAGGCCGTCAAAAAAAATATTAACGAAATGATTAAAATGCTGAAAGATTTCTGCGAAACTCCGTATTGAAAATTTCTACAAGCTTTTTAGATATAGCATTATTTGAGTATTTTTCGCCGTCAAAAAATTTAAAGTAATGTGAATTCAACCGAACTCCAAGCACTTAGAGTAACTGAACTTAACCGTACAAAGATATTGAATGCCCGCTTGACTAACGTGACCGGGCAGGCATTGTTGAGAGTAAGCGATATACAGCGTAAAAATTATAATTATGAATTTATAGTTTCCGATGGAAAGGAAAGATGTAAGGTTTTGACTTACTTCGGAAAGAAGGGCGTTAAAATAGATATTCAGGGAAATTCCGAAAGCAGGCTTTATTCAGCAGTTAATGAAATTATTCACGGCACTGAACTTTTCACAACTATACAGAATGAGATCGATGAACCATCTTCGTACATCGGTACCGACGAATCCGGTAAAGGAGATTTTTTTGGTCCATTGGTTGTAGCCGGCGTATTTGCTAACGGCGATATTTTAACACAGCTAAAACAGATTGGTGTGAAGGATAGTAAGCTTTTAAGCCAAAACGAAATTCAATCACTCTCAGCCAAAATAAAGCAGCTAATAAAAGATGGTTCTGATGTCGTAGTAATAAG
>CAZTDB010000096.1:0-7512 GCA_964612385.1 uncultured Ignavibacteriaceae bacterium | reverse complement strand
ATTTAACCAATCTAAGATCGAATTTGCCGCCCTTGAAGAAGCTCCATTCGATCCGAGTTTTTCTTTGATCTTTTTTAGTTCGTTTTTCATAGTATCGTATGCCGGCCGGTCGGAAAGAATTTTTCTGCATCCTTCAGCTATTTTTTCTTTCACCGCATCGCCTTGAATTAGTTCGGGTACGATGGTTTCACCTGCGAGTATATTAGCCATAGCTATATTTTTGAGTTTAACCATCATTCGTCCGATTAAATACGTAATGAAGCTTGTTTTATAAACCACAACCATCGGAAGTTCAAATAGTGCCGCTTCCAGGGTTGATGTACCGGATTTGATGATTCCTATTTTGGCATACTTCATTAATTCATAAGTATTGTTCTTAATTATTTTATATCTATCGGCGGACTTAATGCTTTCAAATAATTCATTATTTATATTATTCGAAGCGGCAACAACAACCTGCATGTTAAACTCGTCCGCTATTGTTAAGGCTGCCTCGATGCTCTCCGGAAAAATTTTTATAACTTCGTGCTGTCTGCTTCACGGCAGAAGAAGCAGCAAATCTTTATCATGCTGCAAACTATATTTTGAATGAAGTTCATCTTTGCTTAAAAAGTTATACGCATTTATTTGTTCAAGAAGCGGATGACCTACGAACTCAACATTCACTCCTGCATCTCTGTACATTTTCTCTTCAAAAGGAAAAACCACCAGCACTTTGTTAATTAGCTTCTTTATTTTATTAATTCTTCTTCCGCCCCAAGCCCAAATCTGCGGAGAAATGTAATAGATTATTTTAACTTCTAACTTTTTTAATTTCCCGGCAAAGTTCAGATTAAAGCCGGGATAATCTATCAATACAACATTTTTGATTCCTTTTTCTTTTACAAAGCGAAGCAAGTCACTTTGCACCTTTCTTACAAATGGCAGATGTGTTAGGACTTCAGTAAAGCCTAAAAATGACATCTCTTTAATATGGTAAAGAATTTCCATGCCGGCTTTAATCATTCTATCGCCGCCGATTCCATAAATTTTTATCCGGTTATTCAGAGTTAAAAGTTCCGATATTAACATTGCTCCATGCAAATCACCCGATGCTTCGCCTGCAATTATCATAAGATTCTTTTTATCATTCATTTAAAATTTCCTGCTAATCATAACCTGCCTATGAACCATAAAAGAAAAATTGTAATTGTAACAAATGCAAAAGCCTGCATCGTACGTTTTTCTGATCTTATACCTGCTTTTAAATTAAACGGCGGCTGTTCCAAACCTTCAGCTTTATAACGCGTAAAGCGGGGGAAAAAACTCGGAACTTTTTTGACATAATCTTCATAAGCGAATCCGAAAGTTTCGGCTAAATATTTTTCTTCTTCCTTCACAATAAAGTGATATTGAAAATAAAAGAACAGCAAAGCTATTATTTGCAGATATGGAAACAGAGAATAAGACATAATTCCAAATCCGAGATACATCAACATATTTCCTAAGTAGAGCGGATTGCGAACATAAGCAAATGGACCGCTGACAATCAGAAACGTGCCTCCCACGGTACCGGTTGTGCGGGTTTCGCTTCCCGCCCAGCTTACACCCCAAAGCCTTATTGCCTCGCCGGCGGCAGCTATAATGAATCCCGCTATTAAGCTCCATACATTTGCATTCTCATAAAACAGCATAAGCAGCAAAAACGGAATGGGAGTATAGCTTCTATACCTAAATATTTTTGAGGCAATATTTGACATTACTTATGTTTATTCCATCATGAAAAAATTAATCTGATTTTCTTCCACTCAATCACACTACTCAACCATATAAGCTTCCCGTCTCTTCAGTTCTGCGCGATGTCTTTTCTTCAATCTTTTTTTTGCTCTAAGGGATTCGAGCCGGATTATTACATCATCAAAGTTGTTAAAAGGGAAAAATGTTATTCTCTGTCTTTCACAGTATTTCAATAAATCATGCTTTGCAAAAATGAAATCGCAAAACTCAACGGTGCTCTTATCGGAGTTGCCGTCGCCGATATAAACAGTAAATTCATCGTCGCCGCTCTGGTTGATGATATGGTTTCGTTTGCAGTTAGCCGAGCTGGAACAATTCTCATCAATATAAGGAAAGAATGGAATCAGCCGGTTGTGTTCATCAATAATAAGCTTGTTAGAATAGTAAGGGACATGAATTAAGTTTTCCCGTAAAAAGATTCTGTCGATATAATAATCAAATCCGTCGCTTAGAACATAGTAATCAAGATCATTTCCGGTGCAATAATCTATTAGATTGTGAAAGGTGTTGTCAACTTCGATTGAATCGATAAAATTATCCAGCGCTTCTTTGTTAGGTATTTGTGCTGATTCACAAAGTGCAATCCAGCATTCCTTAGCGGAAATTTTATCTGTTAAAAGATCTTTAATTATGCGGTCAACTTTTTCTTTATCGCCGAAGTGTTCAAAAATAGCTTCGCCAATATCTATTTTTGAAATTGTCCCGTCAAAATCGATAAATATTTTAAATTTTTTCTGTGCCATACTTAGTAATTAATCATTAACTGAATTTCTTACGTCGTCAATCCGAAACAACCATTTTCTTTACGTCAACAAAATCTTTCACTTGAAAACGATAGAAGTAAATTCCGGTGGGTAAATCATTGGACGAAAAAGTTATTTCATTTTCGCCGGCAGGAAATTTTTGTTTTACTTCCGAAATTTTTTCAACCTGGCTGTTAAAGAATTCTATCTTCACTTCGGATGCGGCGGGGAGATAAAAGCTTATGATAGTAGAACCGTTAAACGGATTAGGGATGTTTTGTGCGACGGTAATATTATTTGCCGAGTCGAAATAATTTATCCGAATTACATCCGACGGTTGAAAATTTCCCGAAAAGTCCCGTTGAACCACACGGTAGTATAAAGTTCCGCTCTCTTCGGGTTTATCAAAAAATTCATAATACTTTATTCCGCTCTGATCATTAGATGCCACTGTTCCGATTACTGCCCATTTTGAAATGCTAGTATCGGAATTGAAAGTTCTTTCTATATCGTACTCAACTGCCTCCGTTTCATTTGCAGAGTACCACGAAACTTTTACCGAATCGCTTGCCCGTTCAGCATTAAGCCCGATAATTTGCGAAACGTAAGTGCCGGAGTTGAAAATCTTTTGAGCGTAAATTTCTCCCTTCCCAACGCGGTTATTTTTAAATACCGAAATAACACCGCCTCGCTGATCAGATACTATATTCAAATAGCTTTTTTCCGTATTGTAATTTACAGCAGTTTCAACTCCCGTCTGATTCCACAACAACACACCGGAAGCGCTTATCCGCTGCGAATAAATATTTGCTTTGATGGTATCGATTCTTCTATCAAACCAGGTTATAATTGCACCGGATTTTCCGTCGCTTATAATTTTTTGACCGAATTGATCTCCATCGTATTCAATAACAGGAATACCTTTCTCCTTCCACAGCGCCTTGCCATTTAAATTATATTTTTGAGTGTAAATATCTCTGTCCTTATTAAATTCATTTACCCACGACAAAATTATCGATGAATCTGAAATTAGAACCTGAGGATTAAGCTGACTCCCCTTCATAGTTGTTGAAGACTTTCCGCCTGTACCCCAAAGCAGCTTGCCGTCATTGCTTATTAATTGATGCCGAATTTCTTTTTCCGGTTTTTGAACCTGCCAGGCAATATAAATTGAACCATTTCCTATCGGCTGTACAGAAAACGAGATTATATTATCATTGATTCCTGAAATCATCAAAGGCTTTTTACGCTGAATAATTTTACCAAGCGAATCTACCTTATGTATAAAAATTGAACTCTTATTATTTTGATATTCAATCCAAAATACTGCAGCACCTCCATTATCATCGGGAACGACTGCCGGAGAAGTTTTTTTGAACATCGACTTATGAATCACTAAACTGTCGGAAGGAAACATCAGCTTTCCACTTGCTGATATTTTTTGCAAACATATTCTCGATTCTTTTCCGATATCTGCTTCCTTCAATATGTAAGCTGTGAAAGCGTTACCTAAATTATTAACCGAAAGTGAATAATCTTCCACCTCTTTACCGGAGTGATCTATCTGAGAGGAAGTTATTTGAACGCCTGTATTAGTCCACAATAAGCTGCCGTTAAAAAGCACCCGCTGAATAAACAGATCGCCGGTTTTACTTCTTGAAAAATCTTTCCATAGAATTAAAGCCGATCCGGGCAGGTAAGCAGAAGAAACCGGATTGACTTTTACTCCGGGAAACTCCGAAACTTTTTTCCCGTCTGCACGGAAGCTAATTTTGCCGTTGCCGTCTACGTGTATAAAATAAATATCGTTTTGAAAGCTGCTCTTATTGTCTTCCCAAAAAACAAAAGCTCCGCCCTTTTTATCTTCAACAGAAGATATGTTGATCGGATTGATTACGTTTGAAACTAATTTCGTATTTATCGAAGGATTATTTACCCATTGAGCAAAAACTGCCGGACAAAAAAGAATAACAGCAGCAATAATCATTTGTATGATTACGGATTGACTGTTATTAACAGTTGATAATGCATCTAAATAAGTTAAATTAAGATACAAGATTCAAATCCTCGTTAAATCTTACCCCTACCAATTTTGAAATGCCTTCATCCTGCATAGTAACACCGTACAGAGTATCAGCCGCTTCCATTGTTCGCTTGTTATGTGTAACAACAACAAATTGGGTATCCTTACTAAAATCATTAATAATTTTTGTGAACCTATCGATGTTCGCATCATCGAGCGGCGCATCAATTTCATCCAGTATGCAGAAAGGGCTGGGCTTAACCAAATAAATTGCAAACAGAAGTGCAATTGCTGTTAGTGTTTTTTCACCCCCCGATAAAAGCTCTATAGATGTAGGTCTTTTCCCCTTTGGCTTAGCGATTATTTCAATCTTTGCTTCGAGCGGATCGGCGTTTTCTTCTAATTTCAAATCTGCTTCATCACCGGGATTGAACAATCCCCTAAATATGTTGACGAAATGGGAACGAATTTTTTCGAAAGTATCCATGAACTGCGCTTGAGCAGTGCTGTTAATTTCTTCAATTGTTTTAACGATGTCTTTCTCCGAATCGATCAAATCATTCCTCTGCTTTGTCAAAAAGTCAAGCCTTTCTTTTTCCACTTCATATTCGGAATATGCAAGAAGGTTTATAGGTCCCAAATTTTTTATACGTTCTTTAAGCGTATGCACTTCTTCAGAACGCCGGCTGAAATCGAATGAGTCGAGATCGTCAAATGTTTTTAGCTGAAGATTAACGGAATAACTATCGCTTATATTCGTTTTTAAATTGGCTATTTTTATATCGTACTCGTTTATTTTCATCTCCGCCGAGTGAATCTCTTCAACCTTTGTCTCTTTCTCTTTTCTTATTCTGTTAAGATTAATTTCTTTTTCTGTAATTAGCGATTTAACAGCTTTATGCTTTGAATCGATTTCCGCTTCCTGATTCAGAAGATTTTTTCTTTCCTCTTCAAGCATTTGATATTCAATCTGTTTTTCTTTCAGAACATTTGATATAGCTTCCAGTTCCTCTTTAGCCGAAGAAATATCCTGCATCCTTTTAGAAATTGTTCTATCAATCAACACGATTGATTCTTCCGAACGCTGCCTGGCATTAAGAGTATTTTGCTTTTCACCGGAGAGTCTTTCTAATTCAAGATTGATATCATTCAATCGATTTTTATGCTGATTGAAAATTTCATTTATTGAATTGAATTCTTTCTCAAGTGTTTCATGATTTTCATCGGCTCTTTGCTTATCTGCTTTGAGCGAGGTTAATACTGCGGAAAGTGAGGCTTTTTTGTTGTCAAGGTTGTTATAATCAGCCGCTTGTTCCTGGATTTCCTGACGTGTTTTTTCAATTTCATCTACCGCTTTATTTTTTTCATACTCAAACTGTGCAATTTGCTTTTCGACATTCGCAAGGTCGTTCACTAACATTCGACCGCGCTCGGATAAAACCTTTAAATTGATCGAGTTAAGCTTTTCTTCTTTTTCGCCAATTTGTTTTTTAATTTCGGTAAGTTCGGCGTTTTTATGCGGAAAATCTGCCTTTAAATTTTCCAATAGCTGCTTTCTTCCGAAGAAGGTATCGTCGAGTCTGGGCGTAGCACCGGCTTCAATAATTCCGCTGCTATTGATGAAATCGCCGTTAAGCGTTGCATAATTAAACTGAGGAAATTTTTCGTAAAGCTCGAAAGCTGTGCTCAATTCATTAACTAAAATTGTTTTCGAAAGAAGCTCCTCAAAATAATGACGCCACTTGGCTTGTGTTTCAATAAAATTGGCGGCGACACCTACAACTCCATTATGCCGGCTTAACGCTTTTAATTTTTTCTTCAGTTGATATTCTTGATACTTTTCTATTAAAGTTTTTCTTTTACTCTGTATGTGATTAACAAGAAAGAATGATGCTTTGCCGATATTGTGAGAGTTTAAATACTCTATTCCCCTTTTAATATCGTCCAATGAATCTATGAGTATATTATTCAAATTATTTTTTAGCGCCGCCTCGATTGCATACCGGTATTCTTCCTTTGTATTACCTATATGAGCCAACAAAGTTTTATCTGCTTTTGTCCATGAGCTATCTTCAAGAAGAGCTTTTGCCCCTTTAGATACTCCCTCAAGATTGTCTATCAGCGTTTGTATGAAATTTATTTTGTCTCTTACTGCATTAAGTACGCTTTTCTTTTCAAGCTCTAACTCCTTCAATTCAGTCAGCTTTTTTTCAAGACTTTCTTTTTCCTGCTGCTTTTTTAGATATGTTGATTCTGCCTGGTTTAGTTTCTCTTCGGCTTCTTTTTTCTCTTCGTTCAATTGCTCTATAAAGCCGACAGTCTTCGCAATATTTCCTGTTAGGGATTGAATTTTTTCATTAAGCTTATTAATCAAGCCGGTTTTAGCGAGCAATGTATTTTCAACATTCTTAAGCTCATTTTCTTTGTTTGTTATTTCTTTAAATAGCTCAAGCAGATTGTCGGACAATAATTTTAATGAATTATTTCGTTTATCCAGTTCATCCTTAATTCTGATGATCGATTGTTCTAATTCTTCCTTTTCTTTTTGCTTTGCAGCAATTTTTTCATCGACTTGAACGAGATATGCTGCGGCATCCGTAATAGATTTTTTTGTTTCTACAAGCTGCACATCTAATTCATTCAGCTCGGAAGTATATCTGTCAATATTTTTCTCAAGAGATTTTTTTCTTTCTTCCGATACCGATACACTTTTTTGATTATTGTAAATTTTTTCAACTAACAGCGAAAGTTCTGAACGTTTTTGCTTTAGTAGATTCTCAATATCCGTCAGCTCGTCCTTAATTACTTTTATTTCGTCTACTATTTGCGAAGAACGGGATTCGAGAAGCACTTTTTGTTTAAAGCTGTTATCCTTTTCAATCAGTGCCTGCACTTTGTGAAGATGGAACAATGCTAATTCTCTTTCGGCAAGTTCCAGTTCAAGTTCTCGTAAAGAAGCAGTTATTCTAT
>CAZTDB010000095.1:0-7558 GCA_964612385.1 uncultured Ignavibacteriaceae bacterium | reverse complement strand
ACAATGTGTAAAACTCCGGAAATAGCTGCCGAAGTTACTATTCAACCGGTTGATATTATCGGAGTAGATGCAGCAATTATTTTTTCAGACATTCTCGTTATTCCGGAAGCTATGGGAATGCACCTTGAATTAATCGAAAGCAAGGGACCTGTTTTTGAACAGCCCATTCGCTCCGAAGCCGATGCAAAAAAATTGAAGAGAATCGATCCCCGTAAAGAACTAAAGTTTGTTCTCGATGCAGTTGAGTTAACTAAAAAAGAATTAAGCGGCAGAGTTCCATTAATCGGTTTCAGCGGTTCGCCGTGGACGATATTTACTTATATGATTGAAGGGAAAGGCTCGAAAAATTTTTCTAATGTAAAAAGAATGATTTATAATAATCCGTCTCTAGCACATTCAATCTTAGAAAAATTATCCGATGTAATTGCCGATTATCTCTCTGCTAAGATCAATGCAGGTGCGGATGCGGTTCAAATATTCGATACTTGGGGAGGAATACTTTCGCCAAAAGATTTTATGGAATTTTCGCTGCAGTATGTGGAGAAAGTTATATCGAATATTAAAAGAAAAGATGAGCCTGTCATCTACTTTGCTAAAGGTGTTCATTATAAAATAAAAAAAGCTGCAAGATGCGGGGCAGATGTATTGGGTCTTGATTGGACGATGGACCTTGGAAGCGTTAGGAAAAAAGTAAAAAGTAAAGTTGCATTGCAGGGAAATCTTGATCCAACGGTACTTTATGCCGATGAAAATTTTATTAAGCAGGAAGTTAAAAATGTGCTTGACTCTTTCGGTGAAGGAAGCGGGCATATATTTAATCTTGGTCACGGCATTCTGCCTGATATTGAACCGGAAAAAGTTAAAGCTCTTGTTCGTTTTGTAAAGGAAGAAAGCGCAGCTCATCACCAAAGAGACACAGAGCTGCAGAGAAATGAATAATGAAGAAATAAACAGATGGATTTAAAAAAATACTCGGTGGCTGCAAAAAATCAATCTATCTCTGTGCTTTTGGGGCAAACAAAGGAAAACTTATGTTCGAAATAGACTTAGCTAAATATAAAAAGTACGATAAACCCGGACCGCGGTATACCAGTTATCCAACGGCACCGCAGTTTACCGAAAATTTTTCGCATGAAGATTTTCTGGATGAGATAGTAAAAACAAATTACGGCGAAGATTTACCTAATCTTTCACTATACTTTCATTTACCTTATTGCGATACACTCTGTTTCTTCTGCGGATGCAACATGATAATAACAAGAAACAGAGACCGTGTAAAGAAATATGTCGATTACTTAAAAAAAGAAATTGACCTAATCAGAAGCTACTTACTGCCGGATAGAAAAGTATCGCAGCTTCATTGGGGCGGCGGAACTCCAACTCACTTAAACCCAGATGAAATTGTTGATCTCGCCTCATTTATTCAAACCTCTTTTAATTTTAGAAATGAAAGCGAAGGCGGTTCGGAGAACGGCTGCGAAATCGATCCTCGCGGATTAACGAAGGCTCATCTGGAAGCACTTCGACAAAACGGATTTAATAGAATTAGCATGGGTGTGCAGGATTTTAATGAGAAAGTACAGAAAGCAGTAAACCGTATTCAACCTGAAGATATGACGCGGCAAACTGTTGAATGGGTAAGAGAACTTGGATTTCAAAGCATCAATCTCGATTTAATTTATGGTCTTCCTTTCCAATCTGTTGAAACATTTGCAGATACGGTAGATAAAATAATTGACATTTCACCGGATAGAATAGCCGTATTCAACTATGCGCACGTGCCCTGGCTGAAGAAGCACATGGCACTTATTCATGCAGAAGATTTACCGGCACCCGAAATTAAGCTGAATATTTTAAAGATGACTATTGAAAAACTTACAAAAGCCGGATACGTTTTCATCGGGATGGATCACTTTGCCAAACCGGATGATGAATTAGCAATTGCGCTAAAAGAGAAAAAACTTTACCGGAATTTTCAGGGTTACAGCACCAATGCCGATGCTGATCTTTATGCCTTAGGAATTACAGGCATCAGTCAGCTTGAAAAAATTTATGCGCAAAATTACAAGACAGAAAAAGAATATTACTATGCACTTGATAACGAAAGAATTCCAACAGTAAAAGGATACAGACTAACAGAAGACGATACAATAAGAAGATACGTCATTATGCGTTTGATGTGTGACTTTGAGCTTGATTTTTCTTTAGTAGAAGAAAAGTTTGGGATTAACTTCAGGCAATACTTTGATTGGGGATTGAACAATCTTAAAGAAATGCAGGCAGATGATTTAATAATTTTGAGCGATAATAGATTAGAAGTTTCAAACATGGGGCGGTTACTCATCCGCAACATAGCAATGAACTTTGATGGATATATTGAGCGCAAAGAAGACACAGCTAAGTATTCAAGAACGGTTTGATGCTTTTATTCTTAAATAAAAGGAAGAATTATTATCAATGTTTTAACGAAAACTAATAAACTTTGTTATATATTTCTGTGAATTAATTTTAAGATAAAAGAAACCTTTGTATCATCTTGATTTAATGCTATGAATGATGAAATCATTTATAATAAAATCAGAAAGTTTATTTCCGCAGATCGCTTTATTATATCTAATCATGCACGGATAAGGATGTTTCAAAGAAACGTAACAACTGATCATATAAAAGAAATTTTAATGAATGGTGAAATTATTGAAGAGTATCCGAACGATTATCCTTGTCCTTCTGTATTGATCCTGGGATTTATAAAAGAAGTTCCATTTCATATTGTAACTGCTCTTTGCAAAGATCATCTAAGGATAATAACCGTTTATCAGCCGGATAAACAAAGATGGGATTATTTTAGAAAAAGAAAGGAATAACTGATGAAACCGGAGATTTGTAGTTTTTGCCATGGTATCTTAAAAAAAGGAAAGACAGAATTCACAGCCAAAGCCGGTAAGTCTATTATTACAATCAAAAACGTACCGGCATTTGTTTGCAATAATTGCGGCGAAGCTTACTTTGAAGTGAAAATCTCTAAGAAGATTGATAAAGTCATGGTAGATTTTCACAAAGGGAAATTTTTATCGCATCCTGTTGCTGCCGGTGAGATAGAATTTGATAGGGTTGCTTAAAGTCGAAAGTTTCCTGAGTGCTATGATTATGTATAAAATTACCCTAAGTAGAAATGAAAGCAGTAGATATAGAACGCAAAGAAGACACAGCTAAGGATTCGAGAACGGTTTGAAATTAAGATTGGAACTGTAGGTGGACAAATTTGCAATTGGATTGCAAAATTGTCCAGCCTGTAGTATTTTTCGACGTGATTAAAAGAGTAATACAAGAAAAGCTGCTCCACTTATCGAAAAAATTTCCGGTAGTGGCGGTAATTGGTCCTCGACAGTCAGGGAAAACTACATTAGTCAAAATGGTTTTCGGTGACAAAGAGTACGCTAATCTTGAAGAACCAGATACACGACTGTTTGCCCAAAGTGACCCTCGTGCCTTTTTGTTAGGCAGAAAATCGGGACTAGTAATTGATGAAGCACAAAGAGTACCCGATATTTTTTCATATATTCAAACAATAGTAGATGAAAAGCAAATTCCGGGCAATTTCATCATAACCGGTTCGCATAATTTTTTAATGCAGGAAAAAATCTCACAAACACTTGCCGGAAGAGTAGCAATTTTAACATTGCTTCCCTTTAGTCTTAATGAAGTCTTTCCCCTTGAATCAGAAGATGATTTAACTAATTTTATCTATAAGGGATTTTACCCGCCTATTTATGATCGTGCTATCGATCCTAAAGATTGGTATCCTAATTATACGAGAACCTATATTGAAAGAGATGTAAGATTAATTAAAAACATACCCGATCTGAATGCCTTTACTCTCTTTGTTAAATTGTGTGCCGGTAGAATCGGACAATTGCTAAATCTTTCTTCACTTGCAGTAGAAGCGGGAATTTCTGTCAATACGGTCAAATCTTGGTTATCAGTTCTTGAGGCAAGTTACATTATTTTTAGATTGGAGCCGCATTTTCAGAATTTCAATAAGCGATTGGTAAAAATGCCAAAGCTTTACTTTTATGATACAGGATTAGCCTGCTCTTTACTTGGGATAGAAAGTTCGAAACAGGTTAATACTCACTTTTTATTCGGATCGCTGTTTGAAAATTTAATTATATCAGAGCTTTTAAAGTATAAACAAAATAAAGGGCTGAATTATAATTTTTATTTTTGGCGTGATAAGTTGGGACGGGAAGTTGACTGCCTTTTAGATTCCGGGATGAAAAAGATTATACTTGAAATTAAAGCAGGCAAAACAATAAATGAAGAATTCTTTAATGGTTTATCTTTCTATAAAGATCTCTCTGGTGAAGAAAAATTAAACGCCTACTTAGTTTATGGAGGGGAGAAGGATGAGATACGATCGTTTGGGAAAGTGCTTCCGTGGTTCAAAGCGGCAGGGATATTTAATTAAGAATATAGTTAACAAATTAAGTTATTTTCTCACCCATCACCTCCCTGTAAACCATGAACCTAAGTCTTTCTCTATGCTTTCTTTGCATGATTGCCGTGAGATAACCATTTAACACTTCGTCGGTTCGTTTTTTAAGTTCTTCTAATTTTGGTAAGACTTCCCGAATTATTTTCTCATCCTTAGGTATGAAAATTTCGTTTACTTATAGTTCCAGAAATAATTTGTTTAATGTGAAGCAATAATTATTATTCTCCCCAGATTTGCAAATAACTTCAATCAAAACATGTTTAAAAGGAAACCCTTATGCGCAAAGTAATTCTAAATCTTGCCGTAAGTCTCGATGGTTTTATCGAAGGTCCTAACGGGGAGTATGATTGGTGTCTTACCGACCAGGATTATAGTATGTCTAATTTCATGAAACGTATCGACACAATATTTTTTGGAAGAAGAAGTTATGAACTTATGATTAGCCTCGAGAAAAATCCTTACCCCGATAAAAACAAATATGTCTTTTCAAACACATTGAATGAAACGAAAGAAGGTTTCCGGCTAATCAATAACAATATCGGGGCTGAAGTTGATGCAATAAAGAAAGGTAAAGGAAAAGATATTTGGCTCTTCGGAGGCGCATCGCTTACAAAAAGCTTTTTGAACGCTAACTTAATCGACGAACTTCAGCTTGCTGTTCATCCTATTTTACTTGGATGCGGGAAACCGTTATTTGGAAATATTAATGAGCGAACTTATCTTAAATTAATTGATAAAAAAACTTATCCTGGCGGACTTGTGCAGTTGTTTTATAAATTTGATAAAAAATAATATGGCGCTTCTTTAATGAATGAATCAATCAGCATTAAACCAATCCGGATTGAAGATGCGGAAAATATTTTTCAACTCATTATCTCATGCCGGGAATATTTAGCCGAGTGGCTGCCATGGGCTGATTATACAAGAACGGTTCGCGACACTAAAGATTATATTGTGGCTAACGAAGGTAAGGATGTTTTTACCGGCAGGGAAATATTTACAGTAAATTATAACGGCGAAATTGTAGGTTTAATTGATTTGCATAGCGGTGACCAGCTAAACAGAAAAGCAGAAATCGGTTACTGGCTGCATGAAAAGTATCAAGGCAAGGGTATTATGACAACCGCTTGTAAAATATGTCTCGACTATGCTTTCAATCAGCTTGATCTTAACAGAATAGTTATTAAGTGTGTTAAGGAAAATCTTAAAAGCAGAAATATACCCGAGCGCTTTTCTTTTTCTTATGAAGGAATAGAACGCGCAGGCTTTTTTTTAAAGGACGACTTTCGAGACTTAGCTGTGTATTCAATGCTGCGAGAAGAATGGTTTAAGCTGAACCCGCAAAAATAAATTCGGTAATGTCGTACTTAATATTACCTATTTATTAAAAATTTATAGCCACTCGAAATAGTAAGTTTATCTCCGTATTTTTATCTTCAGATCCTTTTCAACTTCCTTGCCAAAATGTTTTTTATATATCTCGTTATATTTCTGAAGAAGTTCGGATGAAATTTCTTCGCCGTTAACAGACATTTCAGCCGCCGTAAGTTCAAAATCAAAATCTTCTTCAAATTCGTCGATAATGTTATCATTTATCAATTCAATTCTTATCTCATCTAAAAAGGCATTAAGCTTTTTTATTTCCTTCTTAACATCCTTTAATTCTTCTTTCACTTTATTAAGCTCGATTTTAATTTTTCCCAGATTCTCTTTTATATCCGGCAATTCTATTTCTATCGGATCGAATTCAATGCGAAGCCTTTTTATTTCTTCACCCAGGTCTTTTATGTGGCAATCAAGATCATGCATGTCTAGTTCAATCTTGAATTTCTTTTGGGGAAAGTGGAAATGCCGTAGGTTTTTCTTCAATTCACGCATACTTTCGTCGAATGCTTCTCTGTCGAATTCAATTCTGAATTTTTGAGAATCGATCCCTTTTAATTTTTCCTTTAATCTGTCCATCTCCTCCCTAAAACTTTCCTTATCGAACTCAAATTCGAATAGGCGGCTGTGTTCATCCTTCATCTTTTCTTTTAATTTTTTCAAATCCTCTTTCGACTTCTTCGCATCAAGCTTGAAGATTTTAATTTGTTCGGCTAAATCATGCTTATCGCTTCTCAAGCGGTCAAGTTCATTGAAAACCATTTCTTCGTATTTTGAAATATCTTCATCTGGTACCGGCTCTCCATTTCTAAAAATTTTTATAATGTTACCTTCGTCAAGATATACTTTATAGCGGGCATTATCGTCTTCATTATAAAAAATTAAGGTGTGAGTGTATTTGTTATCCTCATCGCCGCCCGAATAAAAATAACCTGTTCCGCTGCTGTTTGCAGACGAAGAGCATGAAATGAAAAATGCTGTGAATAGTAGAATTGACACTGATAAAAAAATCTTACTGTATAGTTTTGAATTGTTATTATGTTCAAGCATCTTTATCCTCCGATTAAATTTATTTAGCTTATGGTTACGCTTTTTATTATTCACAATTGTATTTAACATATTTTGTTGTTTTGACGCATACACAAAGTCCAAAGTTCTTTAAGATAGACTTAATTAAAGGAAGGGATTGAATATGTGATTAAAGGAATATCTTTAAGATAAAATCGTTGTTAATGCAAAAACGATCACAATATTTTCTTCCCAAAAGGGAAAGTCTTTTAATAATTAAGCATATTTTCATTGTATTTTTTATTTAAATTAATTTTCGGGAGAATAAAACTATAAAAGTTTGAATGCCACGAGAAAAGATTTATACGGTAGCAGTTATTGGCGGGGGAATAATCGGTACAGCAGCAGCAATGATGCTGCAGAAAACCGCTAAACACAAAATTGTAATTATCGAAGCTGAGGATAAATTAGCCGCACATCAAACAGGACACAACAGCGGCGTTATCCACTCCGGATTGTATTACAAACCCGGTTCACTCAAAGCAAAAAATTGTGTACGCGGCAGAGAGTTGATGTATGATTTTTGCAAACAGAATAATATCAATTTTGAACAATGCGGCAAAGTTGTTGTCGCTGCAAAAGAGAACGAATTAAATATTCTTAATCAACTTT
>CAZTDB010000094.1:0-7562 GCA_964612385.1 uncultured Ignavibacteriaceae bacterium | reverse complement strand
ATTTCGCCCCTAGCGGGACTCTATGATACTGATAAATTATCTTGTTCTATTTTCGAAGGAATGCCTTTGGCAAAATATAGGGTCCCTATCGGGACAAAAAAGCCTTTAATAATTATTTAACACTACCATAGTCACTTTATGGATTAAATATTCCTAAAAATAGTTACGACTCCAAAAATCAAAGTCCTGCCTGCCTGGCAGCAGACAAGTAGGGGCGAGATAGGATTTCATTTACATCATAAGGACCACAATCAGAATTTTAATTGAATTCTAAATTACTTTTTGATTTTAAAAATATTTTGGACAACAAAGGGATGGATGTATTGGATAAGTATTTTTCGCCGCAATAATTTCAAATAATTTCTTTACATTTGTATAGAAAAATTTGTTCTTTAAGCAACCAATGATATGTTATTGTTATGTCTCAAATGTTTAAAAGAAGGATCGTAAGAGAAAAAGTTCTTCAAGTATTATATGCTTATGAGTTAAATTCTCAAGACAACAGCTTAATCCAGGAAGAATTATTTTCTGAGATAACGGAAGAAGCCGATAAACAATTTGCTTACGACCTGGTCAACCGGGTAAAAATTTATCGTGAGGATTTAGATTCAAAAATCAAAGCGCGTGTTGATAATTGGGAGATGAATAGAATCGCACTTATAGATAAAATATTGCTGAGGATCGGAATCTGCGAACTTCTTTATTTTCCCGATATTCCTCCAAAGGTTTCGATAAATGAATCAATAGAGATAGCAAAAATTTACAGCACAGCCGGAAGCGGTAAATTTATAAACGGCATTCTTGATGCAGTTCTAAGCGAGCTAAAAAGCGAAGGCAAATTAAGTAAATCCGGCAGGGGATTAGTCGACGAAACGATTTCAAAAACTTCCCACAAACACAGCCATTAATGAAGCATAAAGGCAAAATTTTTATTTGGACTCTCTTCGATTTTGCAAATACTTCATTTTCAATCGTAGTTGTTACCTTTCTTTACGCAGTATATTTCAAAAAAACTGTTGCTTTTGGTGAACCCATTGGAGATTTGTACTGGAGCGTGGCTACAAGTGCAGCTATGATTGTAACAGCTATCATCTCTCCTGTATTAGGCGCAATAGCAGATTTCTCCGCCGGAAAAAAAAGGTTCTTGTTATTCTTTACTTTGCTTTGTATAACAGCTACCTCAGCACTTTTCTTTATTGGTTCCGGAAATATATTTTGGGGTATAGTAATTTTTATTGCAGCCAACATTGGCTTTGAAGCAGGCTTGGTTTTTTACGATGCATTTTTGCCTGAAATTACCGCTCCTAAAAATTACGGAAGGGTGAGCGGTTATGGTTTCGGGATGGGATATTTGGGTTCACTCGCTACACTTGCGATTGTATATCCGCTTATTCAGAATGATTTAATTAGAGAAACGTTTCCGGTTTCGGCACTTTTCTTCTTAATATTTTCTCTCCCACTTTTTTTCTTCTTGAAAGATACCCGGAGACAAGTAGCAAGAACAGAATCATATCTTAAAATAGGTTTAGGGCGGGTATGGACAACCCTGACTCATCTTAAGCATTATAAAAATCTTGCGTGGTTTTTGTTAGCTTATTTCTTCTATATCGAAGGAGTAAATACCGTAATATTTTTTTCGGGAAATTATGCCAGCACGACCCTCGGCTTTACTGATACCGAGCTTCTTATTTTTTTTCTGACAGTCCAAACAACGGCAATTGTCGGTTCAATTCTGCTTGGTATTTTTGCCGATTCATACGGACAAAAAAATACTATAATGATTACACTCGTGATGTGGCTTATAACTATACTGCTTGCTTTTCTTATCTATGATAAAACCGGATTTTATGCAGTCGGATTAATTGCAGGTGCAGCCATGGGTGCCAGCCAATCAACAAGCCGGAGTTTGATGTCGAAGCTTACACCACCCGAAAAAAAAACAGAGTTCTTCGGCTTTTATTCTTTCTTTGGAAAGAGTTCTGCAGTAGCAGGTCCGCTTGTATTCGGATTGGTTAGTTACTTAACCGGCAGCCAAAGGACTGCAATAATTTCCATAGCATTTTTCTTTATTGTTGGTATGCTGATCTTAACAAAAGTAAAAGACCCGGGAGTGAAGGAATAGAATAATTACTCTGGAATAAAACGTTTAATCAACGAACAATAATTTTAAAAAAGTTATTGCATGGTTGTTCGAAGAATCCTTTGGAAATGGATGCATGATTGTTGGACGGAATTTGAAACATTACCTGAATACAAGTTGGTTTGATGTGACTCCCTGTTTGTTTAGAAACAATTAAACCAAAACCAATCAAAATATCTATATATATGAAAAGCTATTACTTTTTTCAAAAAGTTTTCACTCCCTAAATTATTCCGCCATCTCTCTTAAGATGAACTCAATCCTCTCTAATTTTCCATCAATATTTTGTCTTGGGAAGATGTTGTATATCCGGCAGAGCAGGGGATAGATGTCAATATTCCAAAGTGTGCCGGTTGGAAATCCTTCTTTGAAGCTCGGTCCGATCGCATAGAATATTCCATGCATATCTAAATGATCTTTCTCATAACCGTGATTACCTCTTTGTGGAGTCTTTGCCATTCTTTCAAAACCTTTATTTGTAACTAATGACCATCCCATGTCCGCAACTAAAATAATAGGTGGTATGAAAGGATGTTTAGAATAATGAAAATATGACGGTATCGATTCTCGTTTATAAACATTAAAGTTTTGTGCTTTGGCTTTCAAAAGATTGTATATCGCATCTAAATTGTCTTTAGTAGGAGTTAACATCATAAATGGTCCCTCATCGAAAATTCGGCATTCATACCCATCGAGTAGTTCTTCAATATTTATCGTTTTATCTAAGCCAACTTCGGTCATTCCATGATCAGAAACGATGATGACATTAACGCTGTCTCTTATATCAAGCTTCTGAATTTCATTTCTAAACGTTGTTAATAAGCCATCGAGATAAGCTATTGTGGTATCAATTTCATAAGAGTCAGTACCATATCTATGCCCGTAAGTATCGGCAGCATCGAAATAAAGAGTTATAAAATGAGGGCGTTCGGGAAAAGGAAGCTTCAGCCATTCTATTACTCCGTCAATTCTATTTTGATAAGGACGTGTGTGCTCGTAATGCTCAAAATAAGTTGGATGCCTGTAATCTATTTCCACTTCGGAACCGGGCCAAAAATAACTTGCTGTTTTGATACCATGCCTTTCGGCTGTTTCCCAAAACGCTTCACCAAGATACCATTTTGCATCTCTTACTGTTTTTTCATTTGACATCCTGTAGTTCTCACCGCCAAACGGATCAAAAAAATAATTTGATATTATCCCATGATTTTCCGGATACATACCTGTGACAATTGATAAATGATTCGGAAATGTTTTAGATGGATAAACCGGTCTGAGTGATAAAGCATGCACACCATGTATTTTAATTGAATCAAGTGTAGGAGTTAGACCGCGCGCTGGATAATCCCACCGGAATCCGTCGAATGAAATAAGTAGTGTGTAGGGTAAATTGGTTTTTAGAGTTTGTCCGCTGAGAGCAGTGACAAAAGCAAAAAGTAAAGCAAGACGAATGAGTATATTCATTATTCTCTCTTGTTAATTTGAACATAATTAGTGCTTGAAATATAACCGGTAGATGGGAAAAAAAGTAGGTCAACTTGACAAGTTGACCTGCATAAATATTACTTCATCAATATCATTTTATTCTTAAATAATTTATCTCCCGCTTGCAGAGTGTAAATATACGTGCCGCTGGAAAGGTTCTCTGCATTGAAAATAACACTGTGATATCCTGCGGATTTGACTTCATCATTTATTAACACAGCTACTTCCTCACCAAGTAAATTGTAAACTATTAAGCTTACTGCTGTTGGTTCTGCAAGCTGAAATGAAATTGTAGTAGTAGGATTGAACGGATTAGGATAGTTCTGAAATAATTCAAATGAGCTTACTATATTTTTCTCAACTTCTACATCCGTAATTACTCCAATTGTATCTCCATCAATAATGCAGCCTTGCAGTATCTTATATGGTCCGCCACCTTCTTCATCAAATTCCATTATCTCCCCTATTCCATAACCAAGTGTCATTGTAAACCGTGGCCAAGAAAATTGATTTATAACAGTATCCCCCCAATTCAAATCATAATAGGTTATTTCCATAAGGGTAGTTTCTCGACCGAAGATTATTGCTGGATATTTAGCACTTACCAATGCTTCCATTCTTTGGATTTCAGTTGTTTCTGCTCTAACCATCCAATGATCACCAGAATCAACGTCAAGTTTATAGTAATGCCAGTTAAGTATAGAATCTAATGGCCACCAGTAAACATTAAAATTTTTATCTATTCTATAAACTGGGGTCGGTGTTGAGTGCAAAATAAATATATTTACTTGAGTCTTGTAGCAGTGAGTCTGAAACAATTTCAAAACGATTTATTCCAGTTGAATAAAAATATTCCCATACATTCCCGACGGCAGAAGGGAAAAATTTGTAAGGGTCAAGAGTTTGAGCAAACAAATTACAATTAAATAAAACAAAGGATGCAAAAAGTAAATTTCTCATTTTAAATATCTCCTTTAGGTGAAGGCAAAATCTTTTACTTTCTTCTTCATCTATATAAACCCACTCGGAAAGTAATAAAAATTATGAAAAGAAATAAATAGTAAAAGAAGTGCTGCAGGCAAATTGAACGCAAGTGTTTCTTTTACTTTTATTATTCCCGCCAAACATGGTGGGGGGGTAAAAGCCATATAAAATTATTTATAGTATCGATCACTCAAAACCTTTAATTCTTTTCTTTTGTCTACGTCCGTTAGAACAGATGTTTTGATGCTAACCCAACAAACCGGCAGCCTCTTTAATAGTTACGACTTGAAAAAATATAAAATTTGTTTAGTATCTATTGTATTAATAGCGCAAAAAATGCTGTTTTCGGAAAACTTGTAAAATTTTTTTTCGAATCCGCTCAGATGAACAATAATTGCTGATTTTTTGAAAAAAGATAGTTCTTGAAATCATTGTGAAAAATTAGATTTTACAAAAAAAGGATTGAGCCCTAAGTGAAAGAATATATTGGCTTATCAGAAAGCGGAGATAAAAAAGTAGGTCAACTTGGCAAGTTGACCTACGTAATCATTACTTCATCAATGTCATTTTGTTCTTGAATAATTTATCTCCCGCTTGCAGGGTATAAATATATGTGCCGCTTGAAAGATGAGACGCATTAAAAACTACACTGTGAAAGCCTGCCGCTTTAAACTCAGTATTTAATAATACAGCTACTTCCTCACCAAGTAAATTGTAAACTATTAAGCTTACTGCTGTTGGTTCTGCAAGCTGAAATGAAATTGTAGTTGAAGGATTGAAAGGATTGGGGTAGTTGCCCTTTAGCTCGTAAATAAATTTTTCTTGAGCTAATTCATTCTCTGCCGATTCCTTTTCGATAGGTCCTGTACCGCGTATCCAGTCTTCATCGGATTTTACAGATTCCAAACCGGTATTATCCACCGCTGAAACTTTGTAAAGATACTTTAAATTTGTTTGAGGGAATCTATAAGTGGTTACCTCATAATCAATGTAAGTTTGAATGTCACCTGAAACATGATTTACCGTTGCAATGTGTCTGTAAGGATAAATGCCCCAGGGATCTTCTAGTGCTCTATAAATTTTATACTGTCCTCCGGAAATCACATCTGGTTCTATATTTGAAGCCCAGGTTGCTTTTGGATTACCCGTCATACCTCAGTAATGAGTTACCACTAAGTTTTGTGGTTTGGAAGGTGGGGCATTATTCGCCGTATTAACATAAATATCAAATACACAAACTCCATTATTCATAGAATTTATTTTAAAGCCGATTCCAGTTGAACCCCTATTTGCTTTCTGAGAATTTGGATTACTCCAGGGACTAAAAACTTCATTATATCCCAATCTAAAGGCATCTTTACCAGTGCCCTCTCTTCCTAAATCTAGAACAAGTTGACCATCAGGCCCTTCACGGAAAATAACTTCAAACTTTTGAATTAAGCCAGTGTAAGGATTGTAAAGAGGTATCATATCAGTTTGAGAAAATCCGGTTTCTCTATTTGCATCTAACCTTCTAAATACTGGCAGATACCCTTCGCGCCACCAATTTGGTTCCCAGAAAGCCGCTTCCCAGTTATACCTTCCTTCAGATGGAACAAGCCACATCCAGTCTGCATCCTTATTGTTCGTTGACTGAATTCGATCCTGTCTTATTACAAATAATCCTTCATCGTCTGGATAATCACTTTTTGAGCAATTATCCCACCTTGAAATCTTTTGATGATTTTCTATAAAGAAGAACTGATTGGATGATGGGTCAATATCTATCCGATAAGCAATACCAGTAGTTATGAAGTCAGGTAACGTAGCGTTGCTTATTGTTTGAGTTGAAGTATTAACAGTAATAAGATTACACCATCCTAATCGATAACGTTCGTATGCATTTATCATGTATGATCTCACTTCATAACCATTCAACATAGCCCAAAATCCATGTCCATTGTGAAATTCATTGCCACCTAATAAATAATGGGCAAATTCGTGAATTGAGAAACGGAATGGATCTTTATAAAAATAATCAGCAACAGTAGCACCTGAACCATAAGGTTCCATAACTATAGTACGTTGCCCATTATCAACGGTATAATTTGTTCCCCAGCCAAGATCTCCATACCAACCCATGTTTAAACTTGTCATCATGTAATCTCTCGTTGAACTAGAAAATTCCATAGCTATATTCCTCCATACCACACAGATAAACTCTACTTTGCCATCCGGAACATTTGTATGTTCATACCATTGAGTAGAAGGATTCCATGTTTTAGTCCAGTTATCAAATTGAGCAAAATCCCAGGTTGGGTCTAATTGCTGCTGGATTATTTCTTTATGAATATCATATCTTGTTTTACCATTCTGAAGATACCACTCTCTTGTGTGTGGAGTAATTACAGAAACTTCCTTACCAATAACCTTTAGTCTTCCTAAAGACATTTGGTTAAAGTAATCTGTTAACGACCATGGGCTTGGGTTTCCGGTCCAAGTTTCATCAAGCCAGTTTTGCATGTCTGATGGTGCTTGCCCTTTTATCCAAGCTCCATTTTGGGTATCATAATTATCATCAGGAAATTGTGCAAAGATGATCAATATTTTTAACGTACCTTCAGATGGTAATACATAACCGCCAATTTGGTTATTGTAATTAATTGTGGGCATTTGGGAATGGAAATATTCGTAAAACTCTTCTTGCGAATATGCTTTAATGGTAAGAAAAATTATAAATAAAAGTAACAATGCTTTTTTCATTTTAATATCCTTTAAGTTTATTTGGTTAAAATCATTTTTTTTATTTTGCGTTTACTGCTTGTACTTAATGAATAGTAATAAATTCCGCTTGGTAATGAATGTGATTGAAATGATACTTTGTAATTTCCTTTGGGAAATTCTCCTTCAGCTAAGATCTTTATTTCCTCACCAATAATATTATAGACAACCAATTTAATTTTTTCCCTTTCAG
>CAZTDB010000093.1:0-7674 GCA_964612385.1 uncultured Ignavibacteriaceae bacterium | reverse complement strand
CAATTTAGAATCGGATTCACTCGTAAGATTAACAAACGATTACTACGACGACCGCTCGCCGGCATACGGAAAATTCGACAATGAAATTTATTTCTCATCCGACCGAACTTCAGGCGCATTTGAGTCGAAATACAATTTGTTTAAGATCGATTTATCTTCAAGAAAAATCAGCTACATCACTTATTTAAACTCGAATAATTATTCACCGCTTCTCTCACCCGATAAGCAAAAATTATTATTTACTTCAGACCATGATGGTGTTCGGAATATTTGGTTAATGATTACAACTGACGATGAACTAGTTGATACGTTAAGTAAAGTTACTTCATTCATTACAAGCGCATTTGATCATTCGTTTATCGATGATTCAACCATTGTCTTTTGCGGATTCGAAAATTTTAGCTTCAATATTTACAAATTGAATTTGTTGAATCCTTTTATCTCTAACGATATAATCAAAATGGATTTTTCTCTATCTGATCAAAAATGGATTGCAAATAAAATTGAGATTGAACCTGAAAGGCAAAAAGCCGATTACGAAAAAGAATATACTCTTGATTATGCTCAAAGCCAGGTAACAACAGATCCCGTTTATGGTACGCGCGGCGGAGCTTTACTTTCGCTTAGTGATTTATTCGGAGATGATAACTACTTCTTTATACTTTACAATACTGCCGATGTGCAAAGCGAGTTCTTAAAAAGCTTTAATGTTGTTATTCAACGGATCAATCTTGAAGAACGGGCAAACTACGGTTACGGAGTTTTTCATTTCAGCGGACGGCGATATGATATCCGCGATTCCGATGAATATTTTTTCGAGAGGAGCTTTGGGGGATTTTTCCTGCTCAATTTTCCTCTCTCAAAATTTCACCGCATCGAGGCTTCTATTACTGCTGCAAATTCAGATAAACAAGTAATAGAAGGTTTCGTTGAACGAAAAGCATTGTTAGTCAGTAACTCAATTTCGTACGTGCACGATAATTCAATTTGGGCTCCGTCCGGACCGATCGACGGAATCAGAGCGCGGCTCCTTTTAGGTTACACTAGCGATGTAAAATTCAGCAACGTAAATTATTTTACCGTTATTGCCGATTACAGGCACTATTTTCGTTTAGGTTTAAGGTCTGCAATTGCTTTACGATCCGCTTTGTTTTATAACGAAGGTAAAGAAGCCAGAAGATATTTTATGGGAGGAAGCTGGGATTTGCGGGGCTGGCCCCGCTGGTCAATTCGCGGTGAAAAATTATGGCTCTCTTCTTTAGAGCTTAGGCTGCCGTTGATAGATCAAATTTACATCAAATTTCCAATGTTCGGCTTAAGCTTTTTCGGTCTGCGGGCAGCCGCTTTTTTTGATGCCGGCGGTGCATGGGATACCGAGTACCGCTCAACTCTCGGCAGTTTTGGCGCAGGCATTCGGTTTAATCTTTTCGGTGTGCTGGTGCTTCGTTACGATATTGGAAAAAAAATTGAAAATAATTTTAAGCAGATACAAGATGGTCTATTTTATCAATTCTTTTTCGGCTGGGATTTTTGAAAAAAATTTCACTCATATTTTTTGCCGTATTGCTTACGACTTCAGGCTGCCGTCAATCCCTCATTCAAGTTGAAGCCCGAAGAGACGATGCGCAATTTCCAATGTTTGGTTTTTCTACTAACCGGCAATTTTATCTTCCGGTTGAAGTAAACGATTCCATAACGCTCAAATGGGAAAATAGCATAAACGGTACGTTCCCATTTTCTTCGGTGGTGTTGTCGGACAAATTTGTTTTTACTTCTGATCTATCGGGAAGAATTTATTGCTTTAACATCGAAACGGGAAAAGAATCCGGTTTATTGCGGAATAAGGGCGTTATAAATGCTGCGCCGGTGCTTCATAGGTTATGGGTTATTTATGCATTGACCGAAATTAACCACAATAATTCATACATCCACTTTTATGATTTCGTTAACGGCAGGCTTGTATTCGAATTGCCTGTTGAAGGAAAAGTATTGAGCGAGCTGATTAAGCTAAAAGACGGTATAATTTTTACAACAGAAAGCGGAAGCATCATTAAATACAATTTTGCCGGTGGTAAAGAGTATGAAATCGAAACCGGCGTTTTTACGCATACATCCACTGCTCTTAAAGATGATAAATTAATATTTGGAAACGATGCCGGTGAAATTATTGCTTTCGATGTGAATAAAGCCAAAATAATTTATCGTGCAAAGTTTGAGGATACATTCGCAGGTGGAATTGCTATTTCGGCCAACACAATATTTGCAGGAAGCAATAATGGGTTTGTATATGCTTTAGATTTAATGACCGGAAACCTTTTATGGAAATTTAACAGCGGTTCAAAAGTCCTTATGACCCCTGTTTTTACTCATGATAAAATTTACTTCGGGAATTTAAAGGGAGAATTTTTCTCGTTAAATAAATTCGATGGCTCAATGGTTTGGAAAACGGAAACAAAAGGGCTGTTAAATATTTCACCTCTTGTAACGAAGAATTTAATTGTACTGCCCGACCATAATCTCAAGCTTCATTTTATCGATGTTGACGATGGTACTATCACAAAAAGTATATTACTTGAAGGAAGGGCAAGATTGAGTCCGGTATTTCATAAAGATTTATTATTCATTGGATTCGACAGAGGAATATTACAAGCGTATGAATTTCACCATGATTAAAATAATAGCTGTGCTGTTTCTTTTTTTTATCATTACAGCTAAAGCCCAGGATTGTTTTGTAGAAGTGAGTATTTCAGTAATTCAACCCGATGCTGATATTCTTGTGAATGATAGTTTGCTCGGTAAAGGAAATGCCGTGTTTGATCTTGAAAAAGGCAGTTATAGAATAAGAATTGTTGAAGATGAGCTCTTATGGAACAGCAGATCAATTATCGATTCAATTATTATTGATGATTGTGATGAAGATATTTCTCTTGTTTATAATTTCGAAGTGGAAATATTTCTTACAACTTTACCTGAGGATGCTCAAGTTTATTCCAACGAAAAATTAATCGGATACACTCCGTTATACATCTCATCTAATTTGAAGAATATTAGAATTGCAAAGCGTGGATTTTCAGAAAAAACTTTTAGTTCAGTCGAAGAACTCGGCTCTAAAATTATCAACCTTGATTTTGCCGGAATAGTAAATGACGAGAGTTTTTTCAAGCGCGATATGTTTAAAATTCTATTAGGTACACTTACAGCTTTTGGGGGGATAAGCGCTTACTTTAAATTGAAAGCCGATAAAAAATTCGATGAGTATCAAATAACCGGTCAGAAAAAATTATTGGATGAGACACGGAGATACGATCTGATCAGCGGAATCTCTTTCGGGCTGCTGCAGATAAACTTCGGAGTGTTGATTTATTATTTTTTAGCGGATTCAACAACAGCTTTTTTATATCGGTAATCAATCTATGTTAACAATCCTTGAAGCAGTAAAATTGTCAGCCGAATATTTAGCGAAGAAGGGAATAGAGTCTTCTCGCATGAATGCCGAGTTATTGCTTGCCCATGTAATAAATTGCAGCCGTCTTGATTTATACTTACACTTTGATCGTCCATTATCAGACTCTGAATTAAATTCATATAGAGAATTATTAAAAAGAAGAGGCAGCCGCGAACCGCATCAGTATATTATTGGCTGGGTCGAATTTTATGGATTAAGATTTAAAGTAAACCGTGATGTACTGATCCCGCGTCCGGAAACTGAGCTGTTGGTCGAAGAAATCATCAACGATAATAAAGAAGCAAAACAGCCTGTGGTTTTAGACATCGGAACCGGCAGCGGTAACATTGCAGTCTCATTAGCAAAACATTTAAATTCACCCAAAGTGATTGCAATCGATGTGAGCAATAAAGCATTGGAGGTGGCTAAGGAGAATTCACTTAACAACGGCGTTGAACAATTTATAGAATTCATTCATCACGATATCAATTCGTTACCTTATTCATTTAAGCTGAAGTTCGATGTGATTGTTTCAAATCCTCCGTACGTTTCGATAAATGATTATCACTTTTTACAGCCCGAACTGAAAGTTTTTGAACCGCGCACCGCGCTAACCGACGATATAGACGGATTAAGCTTCTATCGAATCATTAGCAGTCTATCGAATATTCTCTTAAACCCCGGCGGCAGATTGTATTTTGAACTCGGTAAGGATCAGTATAAAACTGTAAAGGAAATACTTGAGGAAAACGAATTGGTAAATATCAAAATCATAAAAGACTATCAGAATATTGAAAGAATAATCTGCGGAGTAAAAAATTGAGAGCAGTAGTACAAAGAGTGAGCGAAGGCGGCGTAAACATTCCTTCCGAAAATTACCTCGCTTCTATCGGCAAGGGAATGGTTATCTTATTAGGCATAAAAATAGGCGATACTGTAGACGATGTAATTTGGACAGCCGACAAATGCTGCAACCTAAGAATTTTTGAAGATGCCCATGAGAAGATGAATCTATCTATAAAAGACATTAATGGTGAGGTTCTAATCATTTCACAGTTTACTCTCTACGGTGAAACGGCAAAAGGAAATAGACCGAGTTTTACATTAGCTGCAAAACCGGAAGAAGCAATTCCTTTGTATGAAAAATTTTTAGAAAGAATGAAACAAAATTTGGGTGAAGATAAAGTAAAAAACGGAATTTTCGGTGCAATGATGAGTGTTAAAATAATAAATGACGGACCTGTAACCGTTTTGGTTGAAACAAAACAAAAATCTTCATAAAGATTGAGGTAAGCGTGTCATCTATATTGATGGTGTTTTTGGACGGGGTCGGTATCGGCAAAAGTGATTCCGCTTCAAATCCTTTCTTCAAGTACGAATTTAAAACCTTTACTAAAATTTTCGGTAAAGTGCCGTCGCTTGATGCTCAATACATTAACCGGGACGGAGTGTATTTATTTCCGACAGATGCAAAACTCGGTGTTTCGGGATTGCCGCAGAGCGGAACGGGTCAAACATCCTTGCTCTGCGGCATTAATGCCCCTGCATTGGTAAATAAACATTTTGGACCATTTCCTTATTCAACATTAATTCCTATCATAAAAGAAAAAAATATTTTTGCCAACCTGAAGGTGATTGGCAAAAAAGTTTTTTTTGCTAATGCTTATCCTAAAATATTCTTCGATTATTTAGCATCAGGTAAAACCAGATTAAGCACTACCTCGTTAAGCTGCAGGTTGTCCGGTATCAAATTAAATAGTGTTGCAGATGTAAGGAAAGCAAAAGCACTAACTGCAGAAATAACAGGTGAACGTTGGAATAGAAAGCTTGGGTATAAGCTGCCTGTTCTTAAACCGGCTTCTGCCGCAAGAAGGTTATTGAAAATTGCAGCGCAAAATGATTTTACACTATATGAATATTTTCTTACTGACCACCTTGGGCATGGCAGAATTGGGGATGAATTCGATAAAGTAGTGAGTACGCTCGACGAATTTTTATACACAATTCTCTCAAATATCGATAAAAACAAGATGACGCTTATTGTTTGTTCGGATCACGGTAACTTTGAAGACCTTTCTATAAAAACTCATACACTAAATCCGGCATTAACAATTACAGCCGGATATAAGGCTGATCAGTTAGCTTCTTCTATTAAAGATATTTCACAAATTAAACCGGCAATTATTAAGTATTGTTTATGAAAGATTATCCGGTAATAAAGATATCGCTCTTCTTTATCGCTGGTATAATTGTAGCTCACTTTACGGATACATCTCAATCCGTTTATCTCATTTTATTCTTCACTGCACTCATCTTTGCGGTAATATTAAAATTTATTAAGCGGACTAATTTAATTGAAGCCGCAGCCTCAATAGTGATTTATACTGCAATCTTTAGTTCTGCTGTGCTAATTACCTTAATGCAGCAGGAGAATTTGCATTACCTTCCTGACGATTTATATAAAGAAAAAGATGTAACAGCTTACGGAACAGTAACATCGGTTGATCTTTTCCGTGAGTATGAGATTCGATTCGAGCTGCAGTGTGATTCGGTGCTTACTAAAGATAAAAAGTTTAATAAACCTGTAACATTGTTGTGCAGGATACGTGACACAAATAATAAAAAGCTTCGAAGGGTTTATGAAAATCTTTTACCCGGAAATTACATTAGTTTTAACGGGAATTATTCAAAAGGAAGAGAAAGGCGAAATCCCGGTGAATTCGATTACGATAAGTTTTTAAAATCCAAGGGTATCAGCGGTTTAATAACTGCATATCAAACCTCGGGAATGAAAAAAATTTCGGATGTTAATGTATTGCAGCAAGCATCTCTATTTAGTTTACGGCGATTCCTTGACGATACTATAAGCAGATTACATGATGATAAAACAGCTTCGCTCCTTAAAGGTTTGCTGCTTGGTGATAGAAGTGAAATAAGTTATGAGACAAAAATCGAATTTATTAACTCTGGTGTAATTCATGTATTAGCAGTTTCCGGTTTGCATGTTGGCTACATCCTGTTGATTTTTATTGTACTATTCGGACGCTTCAATCTTTATACAAGATCTTTCCTTATGATTACGGGATTAATAATCTACATGTTCATAACAGGCTTACCGCCGTCGGTATTTCGTGCTTCGGTAATGGCAATTATTTTAATTTTAGCTTTCTTAACAAATCGTTCGACAAATCTTTTTAATTCTCTTTTCCTCGCAGCGCTTATCATACTATTATTGGATACACGGGAACTTTTTAATCCGGGTTTTCAACTTTCCTTTTCGGCAGTATTTTCAATTGCCGCAATTTATCCCTTCATTCAAAGGAAAATTGAGCTGATGAAAATTAAGCGCCGGTGGTTAAAATATATTTTACTTTTTTTAGCTGTTTCTCTTAGCGCTCAATTAGGAACACTTCCATTCACACTTGCTTATTTCGGTAAATTATCTATGGTAGCGCTTGCGGCAAATTTAGTTGTTATTCCATTAATCGGCTTAATAGTGGGCATCGGCATAATTACACTTCTAATAAGTTTTATCACACCATTTGCCGCTGTTTATGCATCCGCGAACGAGCTGTTTACCAACTTTCTTTTTTGGATTGTGAGCCTAACCGGTAATCTTGATTTTTCTCACATCAGGATAATTAATTTCTCTCTGTTCGATGCAATTGTTTACTATATTTTTTTGATAGTCTTTTTTTACGCTTTCGTAAAATTTGAGAGCACTGCTGCCAGGATAATTGTCCTATTTCTTATATCCGGCAATCTAATGTTATTTCTTTCACTTGATAATAAAGACTTGTTGACAAAGAATGAATTGAATGTTCTTGTAATAGATGTTGGACAGGGAGATGCAATACTTGTTAAATTTCCTAACGGTAAAACTGCATTAATTGATGCAGGCGATGCAAATCCCTTCTTTGATAACGGTGAAAGAATAATAGCACCTCTGTTAGATTACCTCGGCATCGATAAAATTAATTATGGTTACATATCGCATCTCGATGCAGATCACTACGGCGGTTTTCACTCTTTAATACAAAGCGGAAGAATAGAAAGTATAATTAAACCGTTGAAAGATACATCTCTAACTAAGGATATTAAGTTTGAAAATTTTTTATTGAAGCACAGCATTCCTATCTATTATTACTCGCGGGAAATAAAAAAGGAAGGTAACACGAATCTCTATATTCTTAATGATGATAGTGATTCGGTTTATCAAAAGCTTTCAA
>CAZTDB010000092.1:0-7681 GCA_964612385.1 uncultured Ignavibacteriaceae bacterium | reverse complement strand
ACTTTTTCATTTTTGAACTCTCATTTATTGCGTGATTATAAAATCTAATTCCGACTTTTCATAATCAACACGAACTAATTTTACCCGTACCTTATCACCAAGCCGGAATTGTTTTTTTGTTGCTCTGCCAATTAAAGAATATTTTTTCTCATCGTAAATGAAAAAATCTCCCTCTATGTCGCGCATCCGGATAAGCCCTTCTGCCAGAATATCGGTTATTTTAACGAACATACCGAAATTTGTAATCCCGGAGATAATTGCATTAAATTCCTCTCCAAGGTGATCTTTCAGATACTCAATCTGCTTTAATTTAATCGATAATCTTTCAGCTTCAATTGCGTTTCTTTCGCATTGTGAAATGTGATCGGATATATCCTCAAGCTCTTGCAGCGAATATTTAGTTTGACCGTTGTGGTTAAGATAATTATTTAACAATCTGTGAACAATCAAATCGGCATATCTTCTAATCGGTGAAGTAAAGTGAGTGTAATACTTAAAGCCCAATCCGTAATGACCGATATTATTTATGTCGTAAATTGCTTTCGCCATTGAACGTATAGCCAATTCATTAATCAAAGTCTCTTCCTCAGTTCCTCTAACCTGAAGCATCAGCATTTGAAATTGATTTGACCTGGAGCCTGCATTCGGATCGAAGGAATAGCCGAGAGATTTTACAAATTTTGCAAATTCATTAATCTTTTCTTTATCCGGCAAATCGTGTACCCGGTAAACAAAGGGCTTAATACCTCCTTTTATTGGAGCTGCAATATGTTTTGCAATAATTTTATTAGCAAGAAGCATAAACTCTTCAACAAGCATATTGCTTTGTTTTATTTCCTTCTTAATAATCGCTAAAGGTTTTAAGTCTTTATCCAATTCAAATTTAACTTCAGGAGTAAAGAAGTCGATGCTTCCTTCGCGCATTCTTTTTTTTCTGATGGTTTGTGCAAGAGAATTCAACTTTAAAATTTCTTCGGTAAAATCTCCTTCACCGGTTTCGATTATCTGCTGTACCTCATCGTATGTAAATCTTCTTTTACTGTTTATAACTGTTTTTGCTATTTCATATTTTATAATTTTTGCACGAGGCGTCAGCTCTACGATAACAGAGTAAGTTAATCTGTCTTCATTCGGAACTAACGAGCAGATTCCGTTCGAAAGCCTTTCGGGCAGCATTGGTATAACAGTGCCGACGAGATAAACACTGTTGCCGCGCCTTAATGCTTCCTTATCTAAACTAGAATTTCTATTTACATAGTGCGATACATCGGCAATATGAATGCCCACACGATAATTTCCATTATCGAGCATTTCGATTAATAATGCATCGTCAAAATCTTTCGCATCTTCCGGATCGATAGTGAAAACTGTTCTATCGCGAAAATCTATTCTTTCTTTTAAATCTTCTGCTGTTATTTTGAGTTCTATTTTATCCGACTCTTCTAGTGCATTTGGGTTAAAAACGGATGGTAAATTAAATTCTTTAGTGATCGAAAGAATTTCGGTTTCATAATTTCCAACTTCTCCCAAAATTTCAATTATTTCTCCTTCGGGATTTTGCTTTGATGAATTCCAAATAATATTTCCCACACTTACTTTTTCGCCCTTCTTAGCACCGTTTAATTTATCCCTGTTAACATAAATGTCCCTATGAATGGCGGGATCGTCCGGTCTTACATAAAAAAAGGAATTGGATTTCTGCAGCGTACCTATTACTTCGGAACGTTTTCTTTTTATCACATTTACTATTTGTCCTTCAAGATTTTTTCTTTTTTGAGAAGCAAACAGCACGGCTTCAACCGTATCCCCGCTGAAAGCAGTACCCAGATTTCTTGCGGCGATAAAAATATCCCCATTTCTCGAATTTTTCATAATTACGAATCCATATCCGCCTTGAGTGATTTGAAGTTCGCCCTGTATGCGATTTGAACTTGGCACCTGGTTTAATTTATATCTCTTGCCTGTCTTATTTAAAACTCCTTCCGAGCTAAGCTTATGCAGCATGGCTTTAAGTGAACTGTATTCGTGCTCTGTTACAATGCCTATCTGTTTAGCCACATCTTTAGCCTTAAGAGGGCTTGACGGATTTTTTTTGAATAATGTAATTACTTTTTTCTTCATTTAAAATTCGAACCTGTATTTTAATCCTAATTCATTTATCATTTCATTTTGTATGCTGCCGGTTTCTTTTAAGGCAGTCTTTCTTTCGAGCCGTAATAGTAAATTTCTGACCAGCGGATATTCTATCTTAACATTTGCCTGGCTCAAATCCTGAAATACATCGGTTGTACCGCCTATAGTGTATCTGAACTGGTTAAATCTTCCCGACAAGTTAAACTTGGTTTCCGAGCCAACTCTTCTAAGCTCGACACTTCTGACAAAATCTCCCAAATACGTATTAAGAAATCCGCCTAACAAAGAGCCTGCGATAGAAGCTACCTGATCTTGTTCCTGATAGCTTGCATTATCTTTAAACTTTCCTAACATAATAAACATAACGGCATCGGAAGCATCCTTGGAAGGATCCCGAACATTATTAGCGATATTTTCCTCGCCGTAATAAACAGCAATATTATCTTCCTCTCTTATAAAGCTTTTATCTAATTCCTGCAATGGTCCGTTCAATCTTACTTTTACCCCGACAAGCACTTCCTTACTTCCCGAGGAGGTTCCTCCGTTAGTTCCCGAGTTATCTAACGGATAATAATAATCTTTATAAGTAGCAGTTATATTCAGGTAAGGATTTGCAAGCTCATTTTCAAATCGAATTGTTCCTGCAGCGGAGAATGTTTTAAGAAATTCGAGAGTCGATTCTTCAAGTAAATTAAGCTCGCCTTGTGCAACTTGCCGACCGCCGATCCTTTCATACTGAAATTTTCCTTTAAGCACAGCGGTCAAATTCTGATTAAATTCTTTTGACAAAACAAATATTATTGTCGCTTCATCTCTAACCTCAACCTCAATTGAGTAATCGAATGCGCCGGGTTTAACTGCCTGAGGACCTCCGCTAGCGCTTCTTTTCTGCGCTATATTAATTAGATCTTCGAAATCTATGCTGCTTGTATCGGCATCGGGATAATGTTTCATCTTGTAAATGAAGCTGCGTGATGAACTTTCGTATGCACCCTTTGACGGCGGAAATGTAAGTGTTGCTGATTTTACAAGTATCGGCGCTCTTAAAAATGCACCTTCTCCCGTTGTTCTTAGTTCTACGTTTCCTTTTGTTGATATGACTAAATCACCATATACGGCAGGACTTACTGCTTTACTTGCTTCGCTTAGAACTTTTAATTCTCCGTTTAAAATAAAGTGTGATGAGACCGGATTAAATTTATCGAGAATAACTTTTCCCGAACCCCACATTTTGCCTCCATCTTTAGTGCCGGGAGAATTTGCAATCAGCAAACTATCCAGGGTAACCGTATCCCGCACTGCTGTGATTTTTATTCCAACATTGTAATCAAGATTGTTTGCCTGCGCAGTGAATGACGCATCTCGAACTAACGCAAAACCTGATGGGATGTAATCTTCGGTTGTTCCGGTTACATCAAGGTTAGCTGAAAAGAAGCCACTTAATCTGCTTATGCCGGGCACCATATTACCGATGGTGCTAAGATTAAAATTATCTGCTGTTAATTTTAAAGAAACATTTTGTCCATCGGGGAATCTATCATCTACAGATGCGAATGCAAGATCGACCGGTAAGCTGCCTGTAATGCTTAGCGCCGGATTTAATGAATCACTCGCCGGAGTAAGAAATTTAATATCTGCCGTCATGTTTTTATCGTTATAAGCTAAGCTGCTTTTTAGAGAGCCGAGATTAATTCCTTTGAAGGTAAATTTGTCAAGCAGAAAATTTATATCCCAAACAGGCATCTGAAAATCACCTGTTAACAAAGCTGATAGATTTATGACTGCATCAATCTCACTTCTCTCCTCGGTTACCAGCAGATTATTCATTATATCGTTAGCGCTGAAATTCTGCAAGTTAATTTTAAGATTTTGATTACCGGCTTGCATTAAATTGCCGTTCACACTTAATAAGGCATCACCGCGGTAAAGCACGAGATCATCAATTTCTATATGATTATCGGTATAACCAATATAAACCGGCTGTTTATTTGACAATGAAAAATTATTGAATCTAACAAAAAGATTTTCCAGCAAAAGCTGAATGTCCGGATTTGAAAGATCCATCAAAGCGTCTCCAGAAACTTCGGCATATTCTTCGAGCTTGCCTGCAAAATCGAGCCGGAGAATTTGATTTTTCAATTCAGCCGAGGCAGAAATATTTTTAAAATCTTCCCCGCTGAAAAAGCGAGAGATTTTCAGTGATGTTTCAGCCGAAACATCATCTAATGAATTTGCGGCAAAGGCATTGTTAAATTTAAAAAGTAATTGTAAATCTGAGAGGAAAAAGACTTCATCTTTGCCAAGATATTTAAAGTGTAAAATATTTGCATTTGTGATAAACGAAATATTATGTGGTAAGATTTTTACTTCGCCAGATATGCTGCCGCCAATATCGAGCCGTTCCTGTCCTAAAAGTTGTGATATTAGAGAGAAGTCTTTTAGATTAATTTTGAACTTAAGATGTGTCGACGAGTCAATTTTTTTTAGCGGATAATCCGGAGCGAAAGTATAACTTGTGCTGAAGGATAAATCTTCGACAGCAGGAAAATATTCGTTAACTTTGTTTTTAATTAGATAAGATAAATTTTGTGCTTCATAGACTAACCGATTAACCGCATTCAAAATTTTAAAGCTGCCATTCAAGTCTACATCAACGGCTTCCGATGTGAAATGAAAGCTTCTATCAATTCCGTTTCCTCGTTTTATTTCTGCTGTAAGCTTTGTACCGTCAATTTGGTTATTGGCGATTACAGAATTAAATAGAATTATGTTTGCTTTCAAATTCATGTTGTCAGGATCGAAGTTTTGCCCTTCCGCTGATAAAGCTAAATTTAAGTTTGTCGTAAATTCAGTTTCCTCAATAAATCTGTTCAAATTAAAATTCTTCATCGAGAGATCTAACTTATACAGGGGATCGTCTTCTTGAGCAAAATCGAATGTCCCTTCCATTCCAACATAGGCAGTATCTATCGATGTATTAATCCTATATGAAATAAGATTTTTGAGTGCAGAAATATTAATACGCAGTGTGTCGATTTTAGTACCGCTTATTGAGGAGCCGTCGGCTCTTAAGATAACAGATGAGTTAAGCTCCTTTGTCGCAAAACCTTCGCCGGCAAGACTGCCTCGAGCATTTAAATTTGTATGCACACCTGCAATAGGTGAAATATTCAGATTCTGTGATGCAAAAGTGATATTATAAACAGCAGGATTTGCATGTAAATTTAATTTTGCCGAAGCATTCAGATTCCCTTTGGCTGTGCGCATATAAAAGCGTGTATTAAAATCAATCGGATGTCCTTCAAAATTAAGCGTATCAAAAAATACTTCGCCAAATTCTTCATACACCGGTATTCCAATTGACGGCAGCAGCTTATCTACATCGGACTGCACTACTGAAGTATTATAGAACTGTGCTGTTATGTACATTAAATCAGGATTAAGTGTATTAAGAATTTTTCCTGCAGTTCTAAGTTTTGTATTTAGATAATCAATTTCGATTTTATTCAATAATAGTTCATTTAAGCTGCCGCGTGCATTTATATTTGTGCTAAGTGATCCTTGCAGCAGATCGGTTGCAGGTACAAATGCATGTAAATCGTTAAAACCGAATTGTTCTGCAATTAAACTTACCATCAAATTGGCGGTGCTAATGTCCTCTCCTTCACTTCGAAAAAGATTATACTCCATTGCTGCATCTAATTGCAGGTAGGTCTCATTGGTTTGTAATTTTAATTTGTCTGCATACATGCCTGATTCATTTACACCAAGCTTTCCCGAAAAATGTCTGATCTCAAAATTTTTAATGTTAGTTCCGAAGAGCAAATTTTCAATTTGAATTTCATAATTATTTCTGCTTATATCGGCAAAGGCGCTCAATGATAAGAAAAGATTATCAATTTTAAAATTACCGGGATTAAGTGAATCGTAATAATCATAAATTGAATCGTGCTGATAATCCTGAATTAAGAAGCTAACGTTGACAAGTCTGAAGTAAGGAACATGAATTGTAAACATAAATTCTGATGCAGCAGTGGTATCTTCTTCAGCAGGAGAGATAAGCTTTGAAATGTTCAAAGTGCCCGTGCTGTCTTCCCGCAGCGTAAAATGGGCGTTCGATATTTCAAACTTTCGTACATAAATTTTCTTTAAAAATAATTGCAGCGGACTTGTTTTAACTTCAATATCTTTCGCATAGAAGAGTGTATCGTCTTCAATAGTTAAAAGCGCATCTCTGACAATCAAGGAAGTAAAAATTGTACCGTCAATCTTCTCTATGCTCAATCTGCCGTTAAGCGCCGAATTAACTTCTTCCACTATTGTGTTCTTAAGAAACTCTCTGAAGGTAGAAGTTTGACTTATTCCAAACATTACTACAAGAATAACGAACAAAACAATGCCCGTATACAAAAATACATTAACGATCTTCTGAAGAAGCGTGCGTTTCTTTACTATTTTATCTTTTACTTCTGACATACACAATACATATAAACATATATCAAATAATTTTTAAAATCTAACCTGAAATAAGTGTTCTAGAGCAATTTGATTTATAAGGCTTCTATTTTAAAAGATTGCTTCGAAAAATTGTAGTGGCTGCAGAACTTTCGGTGCAACTACGTATCAAAAGCTTGTACGAAGAATCCACCGGATTTTTATAACAAACTTTTTAATAGAACCCTGCAAAGCAGGATTTGATATTAAGGTTGAGCAGTTGAAGTTTGTTAAGTTACCAAGATTCTTGCTCTTTCATTCTTCTTCAGAATACTGCAAAGTATGAAAAAATTCCTTTTCAATATTCTATACCTATTTTCTCAACCTTAGTAACTTATAATCTATAGTAGTTTAACCTTATCCCTAGGTCCTATGGATTACCTTATTGGATAGAAACAGCCAGCCATTAGCAAGTCTCAATCCTTCCACTAATTTCTATGATAAAAAATCTAACTACAATTTTAAATTCCAACTAGATAGCCCGTTCGAATAATTGAATTGTTTTGATCAGTTATGAAAATACAAATAAGGCTGGAAAGTGAATTGGATATTACTTACTGTATCTGTTAAGAATTAACTCAATTATTCTGGTTGTTGATTGATCGATTACAAATTTAATTGTTATCACTTCGCCGCCATTTGCTTCAACAATTTCGCGTCCTACAATTTGATCCTCTGCCCAATCTGCACCTTTAATTAGCACATCAGGAATTATTATAGAAATAAGTTCTGCCGGTGTATCTTCCTCAAATATAACAACATAATCAACGGCTTTTAAGTTTGAGATGATTAAAGCTCTTTCCTGCTGATTGATTAGCGGTCTTCTTGCACCTTTAATGCGCCGGACTGAATCGTCGCTGTTCAAGCCCACAATAAGCAAGTCTCCCAAAGCTTTTGCTTTATTCAGATAAGCTACATGTCCTGCATGAAGTAGATCGAAACAGCCGTTCGTGAAAACAACTTTTTTCTTTTCATCCCTGAACTTTTTTCTTAATTCAAGCAGATGTTTTACTTCGATTACTGTGGTCATACATTTTCTTTAATAATTGTATTG